>JAEWGL010000180.1 GCA_023388335.1 Pseudomonadota bacterium
CCGCGCTGCACCAGACAGATCGAGATGGCTGGCTTTACGGCCGCTTCGCGGCCGATCGCAGGACAAGCCAGCTCCTTGGGTGGCCGCCGCGCTGCAGACCTTGTTCTCTGCGCGACAGCGCAGCCCAACGGGCTGGGCGGGCTCCTACATGTGTTGCAACGTGCCATGGCCTGACAGACCGAGCTTTTAGCCTTGTTTGTACGACAGAGATATCGAGGTGACCGCAACAGCCCTCATGCAGTCTTCCGACATGCACCAAGGCTGACAACCCCAATCCCACAGGCCATGGCACGTTGCAACAAATGTGGGAGCGGCCTTGTGCCGCGATGCGCCACGCGGGCGGCGCTCGATCTCAAGGGCGCCTCAAGACTCAAGCCATGCCCCTGGTAGCCATAATCCGATCCCAAGCCATGCCCCTGGTAGCCATGAACGAATCTGAAGCCACCTAGTGCCCGTGTTCGGCGAACACCACGGTGCGGGCGGCCACCACCAGGCAATCGGTCAGCTCCGGTGAAGAGAACTTGGTCAGTACCGCATTGGCACCCGCGGCCTTGGCCTTGTCGCTGCTCATGGCGCTGTCCAGGGAGGTATGCAGCAGCACGTAGAGGTGCTGGAAGTCTGGCGTCTCGCGCAGGGTACGGGTGAAGGCGTAGCCGTCCATCTCGGACATTTCGATGTCCGAGACAACAATGTTGATCGCCTGGTCGGTTCCCTGCAGCTCCAGCAGCACGTTGATCGCGTCCTTGGCGCTGCGCGCCGTGTAGCACTCGATGCCCAGGGTGCGCAGGGTGTGCACGGACTGCTGCAGGGCCACTTGGCTGTCATCGACCACCAGGATGTTGGCCGCCGCGAGCAGGGCGGCGTCCTCGCTGCTCAGTGCGTTCGGTTGGGTGCGCCGGGCCGGTGGGGCGATGGCATGGATGACCTTTTCGATGTCCAGCACCTGCACCAGCGTATCGTCGACCCGGGTCACCCCGGTGATGAACGCCTTGTTGCCAGAGCCGAAGGGCGGCGGCTTGATGTCGGTGCTCTGGCAGTGAATGATCTTGCTCACTGCCTGCACGTGCAGGCCCTGGCGCGAACGGCTGATGTCGGTGACGATCAGGCAGCCGCCATCGGGATCGGCCAAGGGCCGTTCGCCGATGGCGCGGGACAGGTCGATCACTGACAGCGAGTTGCCGCGCAGGGTCGCCACGCCTTTGACGTGCGGGTGCGATTCGGGCAGCCGGGTCAAGGGCGGGCAGGGGATGATCTCACTGACCTTGAGCAGGTTGATTGCCATCAACTTGCCGCTGCGCAGGGTGAACAGCAGCAGGGAGAACGCGTTCGCGTGGGCATTTTGCTTGGCCATGGTGACCTTCGGATTCTGTCGAGGGAGAGGATGCCGGGTTATCGGCCCGCCAGGGCGGGGCTTTAGGAAAAGCCCGAGCCGCCGCTACCGCGCGCACAATGCCTCCCTGGCCTCAGCGCCTTGAGCGGTCTCAGCGCAGCCCGAGCCGCCGCGCCAAGCGGCTCAGGTTGGCCCGGTCGATGTCCAGTTCGCGCGCAGCAGCGGCCCAGTTCTGGTCGTGGCGCGCAAGGCAAGCTTCGATCAGCTGACGCTGGTAGCCGTCCGTTGCCTGACGCAGGCCGCCCTCCGGCAGCGAGGCCGGCGAGGCGGCGTGCGGCGTGCCTGGAGGGGTGGGAAGGGCACCGCGCAGGTCCAGGTCGCTTGCCTCGAGGGTGAGGATTCGCGGGCGCTGCGCATGCTTGCCGAGGGCCTTGAGGGCGCAGCGGCCGATCAGGTGCTCCATTTCACGCACGTTGCCCGGCCAGCTGTAGGCCAATAGCGCCGCCTGGGCGTCGGCGCTCAGGCGCAAACTGTTCAGGCCCATGCGCGAACGGTTCTGCTCGAGGAAGTAGCCGGCCAGCAACAGCACATCGCGGCCCCGCTCGCGCAGGGGCGGGACCTGCAACGGATAGACGCTCAACCGGTGATAGAAATCGGCGCGGTAGCGGCCGCTGCGCACTTCCTCGGCCAGGTCGCGGTTGGTCGCGGCGATCAGGCGCACATCCACCTGGTGGTCGCGGTCCGAGCCCAGGCGCTGCAGCTGCCCGCTCTGCAACACCCGCAACAGCTTGGCCTGCACCGCCAAGGACAGTTCGCCCACCTCGTCCAGGAACAGCGTGCCGCCGTTGGCCAGCTCGAACTTGCCGCGGCGCTCGCCATGGGCGCCGGTGAACGCGCCGCGCACATGCCCGAACAGTTCGCTTTCCACCAGGGTATCGGGCAGGGCGGCGCAATTGAGGCTGATCATGGGCTTGTCGGCACGGCTGCTAGCCTGGTGCAGGGCCTGCGCCACCAGTTCCTTGCCGACGCCGGTTTCACCGGTGATCAGCACCGTCAAGTCGCTGCTGCCGACCAGACGGATCTCTTCGAGCAGGCGTTTGTGCGCCTTGCTCTGGCCGATCAGCTCCTTGTGCTGCTGCCCGCTGGCCTGGCGATAGACCTCGGCGCGTTGGCGTTCATCCTCGGCCCGCAGGGCCAGGCCTTCGATACGCTCGGCCACGTTGACGGTGGCGGCGGCGAGGCTGGCGAAGGCTTGCAGCGACTCCAGCTCGAGCGTCTGGAACTGCCCTGGGGTCAGCGCGTCGAGGGTCACCAGCCCCCAGGGCTGTTCATCGATGAACAGCGGGCAGCCCATGCAGTCATGCACTTCGAGGTGCCCGAGGGTGCCATCGACCAGGCCGTCGTAGGGATCGGGCAGCGCGCTGTCGCTGGCAAAGCGGGTCGGCTCGCGGCGGCTGAGCAGAATCTGGAAGCGCGGATGCTCGCTGACGCGAAAGCGCCGTCCCAAGGTGTCGGGTGACAGGCCGTCGACCGCCAATGGCACCAACCATTCGCCATCCAGGCGCAGCAAGGCCGCGGCATCGCACGGCAGCAGGCCGCGCATGGCCTCGAGCAGGCGGCGATAGCGTTCATCTTCTGGCAGGTCGCGAGACAGGTCGCTGACCAAGGGTAGCAGGGCGGTAAGCAGGGGTTTTGCAGTCATAGTGACTCCTGTTGGTCTTGATGACTATAACCTGCCCTGGGTCGTTTTGACCTGCCTGCACGCAACACGCTGATTTTACGGGGCGTTAAACTTGGCACGATTACTGAAGTACCTAGCGCAACTGTTTTCGAAGCCTACAGGCCCAGGAGTTGCTCAAATGCTCACCGCCCAACAACGTGCCATCGTAAAATCCACCGTTCCGCTGCTCGAAAGCGGCGGCGAGGCCCTGACCACCCACTTCTACAAGATGATGCTCAGCGAGTACCCCGAAGTGCGGCCGCTGTTCAACCAGGCTCACCAGGCCAGCGGTGACCAGCCTCGCGCCCTGGCCAACGGCGTGCTGATGTATGCCCGGCATATCGATCAGCTCGAACAGCTGGGCGGCCTGGTCGGCCAGATCATCAACAAGCATGTTGCCTTGCAGATCCTCCCGGAACACTACCCGATCGTCGGCGCCTGCCTGTTGCGGGCCATCGAAGAAGTGCTGGGCACGGACATCGCCACCCCGGAAGTGATCGATGCCTGGGGCGCGGCCTACCAGCAGCTGGCCGATATCCTTATCGAAGCCGAAGAGAGCCTGTACCGCAGCAAGGCCGAGGCCACTGGCGGCTGGCGCGGCACCCGTGAGTTTCGTCTGGTCCGCCGCGAGCAGGAGAGCAGCGAGATCGTTTCCTTCTACTTCGCCCCGGTCGACGGCCAGCCGGTACTCAAGGCCGAGCCGGGCCAGTACATCGGCCTGCAGCTGTTCATCGACGGCGCCGAGCAGCGTCGCAACTATTCGCTGTCGGCACTGTGCGGCGGTGACCAGTACCGCATCAGCGTCAAGCGTGAAGCGGGGGGCAAGGTCTCCAACTATCTGCATGAGCAATTGAAGGTCGGCGATACCCTGCAATTGTTCCCGCCTTCGGGAGACTTCACCCTGACCCCGAGCAACAAGCCACTGGTGCTGATCAGCGGCGGCGTCGGCATTACCCCGACCCTGGCGATGCTCGAAGCGGCGCTGGACAGCGGCCGGCCCGTGCACTTCATCCATTGCGCACGCAACGCCGGCGTGCACGCCTTCCGTGACTGGATCGATGCCCAGGTGGCGCGTCATCCGCAACTCAAGCGCTTCTACTGCTATGCCGAGGACGATGGCACCGTCCAGGCCGATGCGGTGGGCCTGCTGAGCCAGGACCAGCTGGGCCAGTGGTTGCCTGGCGAGCGCGATGTGGATGCCTACTTCCTCGGGCCCAAGGGCTTCATGGCTGCGGTCAAGCGCCACCTCGACGGCCTGGGCGTGCCGCAGAAGCAGAGCCGCTACGAGTTCTTCGGGCCGGCGTCGGCGCTGGAGTAAGCGATAAGGGGCGCAGTCTGCCGAATCGGCAGGCCTGCCCCGCGATTGGCCACTAAGCGGACGTAGGCGCGGCCCTGATCGAAGCTTCGGTCAGGGCCTTTAATCCTTCTTTAATCACTGTATCCTTCACTGCCGGAGTCGAGGAGGCGTTCGCCTGCCTGGCATCCGGCATTGGCCTTGCCTGGCATAGCCTGTGCGGCACCCGCCGCCTCTTTATCTGCCCGGGCGTTGAACCGGCGCGCAGACGGCAGGTCTGAGACCTGCGGACAGTCCCGCGCAGGGGCACTGCCATCGCCTGGCGCAACCACTGTCCATCGAAGGAAACGGCAATGAACGAACAAACATCGCGCCTGAATCGGGAACGGCGCTTTCTGGTGCTGCTCGGCGTGATCTGCCTGTCGCTGATTGGCGGGGCCCTCTACATGCAGATCGTTCTGGGTGAAGCGCCGTGCCCGTTGTGCATCCTGCAGCGCTATGCCTTGCTGCTGATCGCCGTGTTCGCGTTCATCGCCGCAGCCATGCCTGGACGGCGCAGCCTGACCCTGTTCGAGGGGTTCGTGGTGCTCAGCGCCATCGGCGGAATCGTTGCGGCGGGCAACCATGTGTATATACTCGCCAACCCCGCGGTCAGTTGTGGCATCGACACCCTGCAGCCGATTGTCGACGACCTGCCCTTGGCCCGTGTGTGGCCGCTGGCGTTCCAGGTCGATGGCTTCTGCTCCACGCCCTACCCGCCGCTGCTGGGGCTGTCCCTGGCCCAGTGGGCGCTGCTGGCGTTCATCCTGACCGCGGTGCTGGTGCCGCTGGGCATCTACCGCAACCGCCGTCAGGGTTAGACCAAAGTCCCGCGTTCACGCAAGTCTGTGCGCGACGCGATGCCGAACGAAAGTCGCCTCCCGGTTGATCAGAATCAAGAGCAAACCCTTGTGCTACACGGCTTCCAGGGCTATTGCCAGAGGTGCGACAAACTGTCGCGAAGCTGATTTTTAGAGCAGGATTGTTGCATAATCTGTAAAAGACTGTTGCTCAATAAGTCATAGTAAAGGGGGGGCGACCTATCTACAATCGCCCCCAATTTCCGTTCGGCACTGCTTGCGAGTCGCAGGATTGAAGGGGGCCAAGGCTCCTTTTTGCTGACTTCGACAAGTATCGCCCACGGCGATACCGGGCGGATCTCCCTCCGCGATTTCTCGCACCAAACGGACTTGGTCTGAACAGGCCTTTGCCTACGAAATCAAGAAAAGCACTGTAAACCCGCTTGATGCCTAGCCCCCGCAGTCGGACGCCAGGCATGGACGGATTCGCCCCAAATGCTGACGCTTGGCAGGACGAAGTGTTGGCTACCAAAACACTAAATTGCATTGAAGCAAGCTGATCTAGAGGTCGTGAGATGAGTAAAAAGCGTTACCCCAGACTGTTTGGCATTCTGCCCTTTTTAGGCATGCTTTTACTCAGTGGGTGCAACTGGACCCTGCTCGACCCGAAGGGCCAGGTCGGCATTGAGCAAAAGAACCTTATCCTGATCGCTACCGGCCTGATGCTGCTGGTGGTCGTCCCGGTCATCATCATGACCTTGGCGTTCGCCTGGAAGTACCGTGCCTCGAACAAGGCGGCCACCTACACGCCTGACTGGTCGCATTCGACCAAGATCGAGGCGGCCGTCTGGACCATCCCGATCCTGATCATCATCGCCCTGGGCTATGTCACCTACAAGACGACCCATTCGCTTGATCCGTATCGTCCACTGGATTCCGATGTGAAGCCGGTGCTGATCGACGTGGTGGCGCTGGACTGGAAATGGCTGTTCATCTACCCGGAGCAGGGCATTGCCACGGTCAACAAGATCGTCTTCCCGGCCAACACCCCGGTCAACTTCCGCGTGACCTCCGACGCCGTGATGAACTCCTTCTTCATCCCGGGCCTGGGCGGCCAGATCTACGCGATGGCGGGCATGACCACCAAGCTGCACCTGATCGCCAACGAGAATGGCGAGTTTGACGGTATCTCCGCCAACTACAGCGGCGCCGGCTTTACCGGCATGAAGTTCAAGGCTACTGCGACCTCCCAGGCCGATTTCGAAGCATGGGTAAACGAAGTCAAGCAGTCGCCGAAGACGCTGAACAAGGCCGAATACGAAGCCTTGATCAAACCAAGCGAAAACAACCCAGTGACGCTGTACAGCGCGGCATCGGCCGACACGTTCCAGTCCATCGTCGACAAGTACGAAGGCATGAACCGTGGCAAGCCGGTCGTCCACGAAGAAGCAGGCAGCAAGGATCTGGCCACCACCGAAGGTGTGGACTTGAGTAAGCAACCAGCTGCCGGGGCAGAGGAGTAAGAGATGTTCGGTAAACTAAGTCTGGAGGCGATACCCTTCCACGAGCCGATAGTTATGGTGACACTTGCCATAATTGCGCTCGGCGGTATCGCTGTAGCTGGTGGTATCACCTACTTCAAAAAGTGGAACTACCTGTGGAGCGAGTGGCTGACCTCGGTCGACCACAAGAAAATCGGCGTGATGTACATCATCGTCGCGATGATCATGCTGCTGCGCGGCTTTGCCGACGCCATCATGATGCGCAGCCAGCAGGCGCTTGCCACTGGCGGCTCCGAAGGCTACCTGCCGCCTGAACACTATGACCAGATCTTCACCGCCCACGGTGTGATCATGATCATCTTCATGGCGATGCCGTTCTTCACCGGCTTGATGAACCTGGCCCTGCCTCTGCAGATCGGTGCACGTGACGTTGCCTTCCCGTTCCTGAACTCCCTGAGCTTCTGGCTGCTGGTCGCTGGCGTGATCCTGGTCAACCTGTCCCTGGGCGTCGGCGAATTCGCCAAGACCGGTTGGGTTGCCTATCCGCCGCTTTCCGGGCTTCAGTACAGTCCCGGGGTCGGTGTCGACTACTACATCTGGGCGCTACAGCTATCGGGACTAGGGACCACGTTGACAGGCGTCAACTTCCTGGTGACCGTGGCCAAGATGCGCGCGCCTGGCATGAAGCTGATGGACATGCCGATCTTCACCTGG
>JAEWGL010000068.1 GCA_023388335.1 Pseudomonadota bacterium
GCGCAGCGCCTACTTCCAGGCGGGCGCTGCGCACGCCGGCACGCACCAGTTGCTCGCGCCAGGCTTCGGCCTGCTCGCCGCTGAGGCTGGCGCGCAGGGTGCTGTCCAGGTTCAGGCTGCGCGCGAGCAGGTTGACCCAGTCCTCCTGGGGCTCACCCAGGTCCGGATAGTCGAGCTTGCCGGTGTCGCGCAGTTCGCGCAGCACGGTCCCCGCTGTCGGCAGCACCGTCCCCAGCGGGCTGCCGGCGACAAACTCCTCGACATGCAGGTAGGCACGCTTGTTGCCACGCGTGACGCTGTAGAGCGACACCAGGGTGTTGTTCTGTTCGGCGCTGCGGCGCAGGAGGATGAACGCCTGTTGCTCGTCGCCACCGTTGAGGCGGGCGTTCTTGAACACCTCGTTGGCCCACAGGCTGGCCTCGCCACAATCGCGACCCTGGCACCAGAACAGTGGATAGCCGCCCTCGGCCTGCAAGGCCTCGCGGGCGCTGGTGAAGGCTTCGCGTGCGGTGCGCTCGGGTGGCAGCTCGTAGGTCACGGAACTGACCTGACCGCGGCTTTCGATCTTGTTCTCCACCCGCAGGCGATTGCCGATCTTGCGCAAGGGCCCCATTGGGTAGATGCGTTCCTGCTCCACGGCAGGGCGCTGCTCCACCAGCTTGGCATCCACCGGCGCGGGCAAGGTGCCCGCCCAGAGCAGCGGGCTGGCAAGGCACAGGCAGGCGGCTAGAGTAGTGCGTATGGGTCGTAGGCTCATCGGGCGCCCACATCGCACGGGGCGCCAAAACTGAAGGCATTGGGGTCAAGCTGGTTCATTGGTTGTCTCCCTGTTCAACCCGCCAAGCCTCGACACTTGCCTGCCGCAAGTCAAGAAAAGCCAAAGAAGCGATTGAAACAGTCTGCAACAAGGATAGCGCCGGCCTCGTCGTTCAGGTGCAGATGGTGGCCGCCAGATAGTGTTTCCTGTTCAAAGGGTAGCTGCTCGAGCAGGCTTGTGTGGCGTGCGAGCATGCCGTCCTTGGCGACCACCAGGCGTGCCGGGCAAGCGATACGACGCACGAAGGCCATGCCCTGCGCCTGAGACAGGCGCGTGGGCGACGGCAGGGTCAAGCGGCTATCACTGCGCCAGCTGAAACCACCCGGTACCGGCATCAGGCCACGCTGGGCGAGCAACTCGGCGGCATCGCGGCTGACTGCGACCCTGCCCTTCATGCGCGCCTGGATGCCCTCCTCCAGGCTGGCGTAGACGCTCTTGCGCTTGCCATCCAGGCGCAACTGCGCCGCCAGGGCCATGCCCATGCGCTCGGCGGCATCCTGCGGCTCACCGACTGGCGGCAATACGCCATCGATCAGCGCCAGGTGGCTGACCCGGTCGGGCAAGGCGCCGGCCAGGAGCACCGCGATGATCGCGCCCAGCGAATGCCCGAGCAGGGCAAAGCGTTGCCAGCCCAGTTGCTCGGCGACCCGCAGCACGTCGTGCGCATAGTCGGCCGGGGCATAGCCGGCGCCTAACGGGCGGTGCGCGGAATACCCGTGCCCGGCCAGGTCCAGGGCAACGATACGCACGCCCCGTAGGCGCGGCGCCAGGCGCGCGAAGCTGTTGGCATTGTCCAGCCAGCCATGCAGGGCAATTACCGGCAGGCCATCGGCGGGACCGAACAGGTGCGCGGCCAGTTCGATATGCCCCAGGCTCAGGCGCACCTCCTCGACTTGGGCGCTCATGCCTGGCTCCAGCGGTCGAACAGGCCCTTGATCAGGCTGGCGGTGTCGGTCGGGCGCTCCAGTGGGAACATGTGGCCACCCGGCAGGCTGTGGTACTCGCCGCGCGGCATGCCACGCACCGCATAGGCATGGTGCCTGCGGATCACGCGGCTCTGGCTGCCGCGCACCATGGCCAGGGGAATCTGCAGCTGGCTCACCGCCCCTGGGCTCAGATGCGGCAGGCTGCGGTAGATGCTGATCTCGGTAGCCGGGTCGAAGCGCAGGCGCAGGCCTTGCTCCACCGGCTCCAGACCATGTTCGAGGTAGGCCTCCAGGCAATCGGGATCGAACTGGCGGAACAGGCCCTTGCCAGAGAAATAGGCCCGGGCGGTGTCGAGATCGGGGAACGCCTCGCGTCGCCCCAGGGTGCGCCCGGCCGGGGTGATGCGGTCGATGAAGCCCCAGCGCTTGGCGGCGCGGATCAGCCACTGGTCGGCGCGGGTCAGCACCGGCGAGTCAAGCATCACCACGCCACGGTAGTACTGGGGGCAGCGCATTGCCGCGTGCAGGTGCAAGACACCGCCGAGCGAATGCCCCACGCCCCAGACCGGCCCGTCCTGCTGCTCGAGGTGGTGAAGCAGTTCGTCGACCAGGTTTTGCCAGTTGTCATCGACCGGAAAGCGCGGATCGTGGGCATGCTGGGCCAAGTGACGGACCCGGTAGTCCGGGGCCAGGGCGGCGAAGAGCTTGCCGTAGGTGGCGGAGGGAAAGCCGTTGGCATGGGCGAAGAAGATCTGCTGCGACATGACCGCGGTCCCGGATTGAATGATGGCCCATTGTCGGCATGCCGCATTCCCGCGGCAATGTCCGGATAGGCCATCGACAAGGGCGATCAGGTCAATCGTCCACCTGCGCAGGTCAAGGCGCGTGCAGGCCAGCCAGGGTCATCAGCCCGGCCAGCGGCCAGTCGCCTTCGAGTTCAGCCAGGGTCGCCGTGCTCATTGCCGCCGGGGCCTGGTAGTGGCCATGCTCGAGCAGACCGACCAGGGCGCCCACCAGGGGCTGGTGGCTGACCAGCAGGACCTGCTCCAGGCCCAGCCGGTCCAGCTCGGCGATCACCTGCTGCGGGTCGCTCTCGGGCGTCAGCCAGGGTACCGTGCGCACCGGCTCGGCGAAGTCCAGCGCCGCGTGTGCCAGCGCTGCGGTCTGCTGCGCGCGTACATAGGGGCTGGCGATGATGGCCTGCAGCGGCTGGCCGAGCAAACGCGCGGCACTGCGCAGCACCTGCTCGCGGCCGTGGGCGGTCAGGCGTCGCTCGGCGTCAGTGTTGGCCCGCGGTTCGGCCTCGCCGTGACGCAGCACCCACAGCTTCACAGCTTGGGCTCTTCGTCGCGCACCGGATGCGCCGCTGGCGCCACGCTGTGGGGTGCCTCGCCTTCAGGCGCGCGCGGGGTCGGCCAGTCGGAGAACGGCCAAGGCTTCTGGTCGGTATGGAAGGTGCCAAAACGACCGATCTGGGCCAGGAACTGGCTGAGGCTGTCGCCAAAGTTCATCAGGCTGGCGCTGGGCGCAGCGTAGATCAGGCGGTAGATCAGTTGCACCACTACCAGGCCGGCCAGCAACAGCTCGGCCAGCTGCCAAATCACCAGGAACACCAGCATCCACAGGACGCGCAGGATGATCGATTCGCGCTGGGCGCGGTTCGGGGAGTCGTTCATGTGTTACTCCTGTAATCAGTTGAAACCGCTGGTGGAGATGAAATCGATGTCCGTCTTGGGTTCGGCGCGCATCAGCAGCTCGATCACCTGGTTCAGCGTGCGCCCCTCGAAGAGGATCGCATGCAGCCCAGCGACCAGCGGCATGTACACCTGCAGCTCCTGCGCCTTGGCCTTGAGCACCTTGAGGGTGTTGACCCCCTCTGCCACCTCGCCCAGGCGGTTGACCGCCTCTTCAAGGCTCAGCCCCTGGCCCAGCGCGTGACCGACCTGGTAGTTGCGGCTCTTGGGCGAGGAACAGGTGACGATCAGGTCGCCAACGCCAGCAAGACCGAGGAAGGTCATGGGATTGGCACCCTGGCTGACCGCGAATCGAGTCATCTCGGCCAGCGCCCGGGTGATCAGCATACTCTTGGTATTCTCGCCCATCCCCAGGGCCACGGCCATGCCGGCAATGATCGCATAGACGTTCTTCAACGCCCCACCGAGCTCGACACCGAATCGATCGGCACTGGCATAGACACGGAAGGTGCGCCCGTGCAGCACCGCTTGCACGCGCTGGCAGAGTGTTTCGTCCTCGCTGGCGACCACCGTGGCGGTCAGCGCGTGCTCGGCGATCTCGCGGGCCAGGTTGGGCCCGGACAGCACGCCGATGCGCGCCTGGGGGGCGATCTCCTCGAGGATCTGGCTCATCAGCTTGAAGCTCTGCGCCTCGATGCCCTTGGTCAGGCTGACCAGGTATTTGCCGCGCAGCAGCTCGGCATGCGGCGCCAGCACGCTGCGCAAGGCGCTGGAAGGCAAGGCGACGAAGATCAGGTCGCAGGCGGTGAGCGTCGCGAGCAGGTCATTGGCCGGCTCGACCGCGGCCTGAAGCTTGATGCCCTTCAAGTAACGCGGATTCTCGCGGTTGGTGCGCATGGCCTCGGCCTGCTCGGGATCACGCATCCACTGCTGCACCCGTGCACCGTTTTCCGCCAGCAGGTTCGCCACGGCGGTACCGAAACTCCCGCCTCCAAGCACTGCAACAGGCTGCTGTTCAGTCATATCCAATCCGTTAAAACCAATAATAAGTGGCGACTTGCGCATTATACGGAGCGAGCCGGGCAGGACCAATGGCAGAAACGCTCATCAATCCCGCTGGGTCACTGGCAAAAGCCGCCCGGTCGTTTAACATGCCGGTTTCACATCGATACAAGGCCGTACCGTGTTCCCTGGCCCTCCTCCCGCCCCGCGCCTGCTGTTGCTGACTGCCCTGCTGGGCGGCCCGGCAATGGCCGACGATCTGTTCATCGACAACGCGTCACTGCCCCAGGTTCTGACTGCCACGCGCCTGAAGCAATCGCCCGCGGCCGTGCCCGGCAGCATGACCGTGCTCGACGGCGCGCTGATTCGCGCCAGCGGCGCCCGCGACATCCCCGAGCTGCTGCGCCTGGTGCCTGGCATGATGATCGGCTACGGTTCCGGCAACCAGCCAACGGTCAACTACCACGGTAGCAACGTCAACGACGCCCGACGCATGCAAGTGCTGATCGATGGCCGTTCGGTGTACCGCGCAGGGCTGGCCACCGTGGACTGGAGCGATATTCCGCTGGCCTTGGAGGACATCGAGCGCATCGAGGTCTTCCGCGGGCCCAACACCGTCAGCTACGGAGCCAATGCGCTGATGGCAGTGGTCAACATCCTTACCCGCAACCCCGCCGACAGCCACGGCACGCGGCTGAAGGTGACCCGTGGCGAGGACGGCATCAACGACTGGTACGCCAGTCACGGCATGGGCTGGGAAGGCGGCGATCTGCGCCTGTCGCTGTCAGGCATGGCCGATGAGGGTTTCGACAGTAACGCATCCGGCCAGGACTACCGCGATAGCCGCCGCCTGACCCGGTTCAACATCAGCGCCAGCCACACCCTGGCGCCCAACCAGAGCCTGGAATGGCAACTGGCGGCCAAGGAAGGCAGCAATCAGCGCCCCTACACCTACCAGCCGGTGTTTCCCTACGTGACTGCCGCCGGCTACAACGCCGACGTCAACGCCAAGGACTATGCCGGCTCGGTGCGCTGGAACATCGATTTCAACCCAGAGCACAGTCTCTACGTGCAGGGCTCGGCGCAGCACTTCGACCGCCAGCAGGTCTGGCGCGCCTGTGACGCAGCGCTGTCCTTCAGCCCGGAGTTGACCCGGTTGTGGCAACTGAACCCGGATTACGCCGAACAGGTGGCCCGCAACATCAATGCCCCGCCCACCAGCGCCGATCCGCTGCAGCAGACGCTGCGCGACCAGATCAAGCACCAGTGGGACAACGAAGGCGGCAGCCAGGTGGTGTGCGGCGACGTCGACCAGAGTACCCGGGAAACCCGCTATGACCTGGAGCTGCAGGATACCCTGAGCCTGACCGACAACCTGCGCCTGCTCAGCGGCCTGAACCTGCGCTATGACCGCGCCGATTCGCAGACCTACTTCAATGGCAGCCTCGACGACCAGACCGTGCGCATGTTCGGCCAGCTGGAATGGCGTGCCGATGAACATTGGATCCTCCAGGGTGGAGCGATGTTCGAGCACACCCGCCTGGCCGGCAACTCGCTGACCCCACGGGTGGCGGTCAATTACCTGATCACCCCACGCCATGGCCTGCGCGCGGTGTACTCGGAGGCCGTACGCTCTCCCGACATGTTCGAGAACAACGTCAATTGGAGCTACCGGGTCAACAACCTCAGCCCCACTGCCTTCGGTCAGCAGAACGCCGAATACTTCGTAAAGACACGCGGCCCGGGCAATCTCGAGCAGGAACGCATGCGTTCCCGCGAGCTGGGCTACAACGGCTACTTCAGCGCCCTGGAGCTCAACGTGGACATGAAGCTGTTCCACGACGAGATCACCGGCATGATCAGCGAGCCCTTGCGCAACAACCAGTACATCGCCAGCAATGCCAACAAGGCCCGCTTCACTGGCAGCGAAACGCAGCTGGACTGGCGCCCGACCCTGAGCGACCGCCTGCGCGCCACCTACGCCTACATCGACGCCTGGGCCAGCAACCCCGACGACCGCCGCATGAGCGCGCGCAACAGCGGATCGGTCGGCTGGATGCGCGACTGGGGCAATGACTGGTCCAGCGCGCTGTTCTACTACGGCGATGACGCCTTGAACCAGTACCGCTACGAGCGCCTGGACCTGCGCCTGGCCAAACGCCTGCGCTGGCAAGGCACCAGCCTGGAGCTGGCAGCCTTGTGGCAGCAACGCCTGGACGACGAACCGACCACCGCCTACCAGAACCGCTACGACAGCCGCCATCGCCTGAGCGTCAGCGCCGAGCTGGAGTTCTGATGGACCGCCTGCTGCGCGGTCTGCTGCTGGTCTTTTTCTGGCCCCTGGGCACGCTCTCGGCCAACGAGATCCTGCTGGTCGGGGCCCAAGATCAGCCAGGCATCCGCAGCTTCGTGACAGCCCTTGAAACACAACGCCCGCAGGACCACGTGCGTTTCCTGCCGGTGGCGCAGCTGCCACAGCCAGGCAAGCTCAAGGGCGACACCCGCCTGATCCTGCTGGACAAGGCGGCGCTGGAATGGCGCCTTGGCGAGGCCGCAGCCCCCCCCGCCCTGGCCTTGCGCGTGAGCCGCGTCCAGGCCCAGCAACGCCTGGGAAAGTCGCGCCCGGCGTACCTCAGCCTGTTGTGGAGCGATCCGCCGCCTGATCGGCAACTGCGACTGACCCGCTACCTGTTGCCCCAGGCCCGCCGTGTCGGGGTGCTGTACGCCGAGCACAGCCGTTTTCTGGTCGATGAACTACGTCGCGCGGCCGGGCCCCTGGGGCTGGAAATCGTCGCTCAAGACTGGCCGCAGTTGCGTGACAGCCGCCCACTGCAGCACCTGCTGAGCAACAGCGACGTGCTGCTGGGCATCGACGATCCCGAGCTGTACAACTCCAAGACCGCAAAGAACCTGCTGCTCAGCACCTATGCGCGGCAAATGCCGCTGATTGGCCCCAATGCCGGCTTCGTCCGCGCCGGCGCCCTTGCCAGCACCTTCAGTGACCAGCAGGACTGGCTGACAGTGATCGACCGCCTGCTCGACCAGCCTCCCGCCAAGTGGCCACGCAGCCTCTACCCCGAGCACTTCGGCGTCCGCGGCAACCAGCAGGTCGCCCGCGCCTTGGGCCTGGAACCCATCGATCCGAACGCCGCCGCCCTGGCCCTTGCCGAAGGAGAACCCATCCCATGAGCAAGCGCCTGAGCTGGGACATCCACACCCGCACGCAGATCATCAGTCTGGGGCCTGCCCTGCTGCTGACGTTGCTGTTGATTAGCTTTTTCACCTTCGTGCGCCTTCAGGACCTGCGCCAGGAGCTAAACCATACCGGCCAGCTGATTGCCAATCAGCTGGCCCCGGCCTCCGAATACGGCGTGATCTCGGGCAACGACGAAGTCCTCGAAAGCCTGATGCGGGCTACCCTTACCATCCCGCACGTGCGCTTTCTCGAAGTGCAGGACAGCCGCAACCATATCCTGGTGTATGTCGAGCAGGCGGACGAGAGCACCCACCGCGCCCAGCAGGTGGAAGTGTTTCAGGCGCCGATCCGTCTGCAGCAGATCCGCCTGGACAACGACTTTCTGCAGCAGGGCAAGGTATCGACACCGAGCGTCGGCGACGATTACCTGGGTCGGGTGATCGTCGGCATGTCGGATGATGCCTTCAGCGAGCGCCAGCAGGAAATCGTCATCAAGGCCGGAATCCTGGCATTGTTCGCCCTGCTGTTCACCTTCATCCTGGCGCGCCGCCTGGCCCTGAGCCTGGCCAAGCCGATCAGCGACATGGGGCATGCGGTCAAGGCCATCCAACAGGGCGAGTTCGATGCGCCGCTGCCAGTGGTGGACGACAGCGAACTGGGCCACCTGGCCCGGCATATCAATAACCTGGCCAGGGCCTTGGGCCAGGCCAGCCACGAACAGCAACAGGCCATGAGCCAGTTGATCCAGGCACGGGAGGAGGCAGAGCAGGCCAACAAGGCCAAGTCCGATTTCCTGGCGATGATGAGTCACGAATTGCGCACGCCGCTCAACGGCGTACTGGGCATGCTGCAGTTGCTCGAAACCACCCGCCTGACGCACGAGCAGGCCGAGTACACGGCGGTGGCGAGCGAGTCGACCGGCCATCTGCTCAAGGTGATCAACGACATCCTCGACTTCTCGCGCATCGAGCGCACCGCCCTGGAGCTTGAGCAGATCGACTTCAATCTGGGCGAACTGGTCATCAGCAGCGTGCAGTCGTTCCAGCACGGCGCCCAGCAGCGCGGCCTGACGCTGCGCCTGACGCTGCCCCCGGGAATCGAACACTTGCAGGTCGTCGGGGATCCGACGCGTATTCGCCAAATCCTGCTGAACCTGATTGGCAACGCCTTGAAATTCACCGAGCACGGCCAGGTCGAGGTACAGGCGCATTGGCACGTGCTGGACCGCCAGCTCGTAGGATTCACCTGCGCGGTACATGACACCGGTATCGGCATCGACAGTGACCGCCTGGAAACCATGTTCGTCGCCTTCCAGCAGGCCGACAGCTCGATCTCCAGACGTTATGGCGGCACCGGCCTGGGCCTGTCTATCGCCCGCACGCTGGCCGAGCGCATGGGCGGTAACGTGCGCGGGGAGAGCCGCAAAGGCCAGGGCTCGACCTTCACCCTGGAAGTTCCCCTGGCACTGTCCAGCGGCCCCGCCGCCCTACTCGCACCAATGCCAACCCACCGCGCGCTGAGTGGGCATATCCTGCTGGTCGAGGACAATCCGGTGAACCAGAGCGTGATCGAGGCCATGCTGCGCAGTTTGGGCTTGGAGGTAAGCATCGCCGTCGATGGGGCTCAGGCTGTGGAGCAGGTCAGCCGCCAGGACTTTGCCGCGGCGCTGATGGATTGCCGCCTGCCGTTGGTCGACGGCTATGAGGCCACCCGGCGCATCCGCCAATTGCCGCAAGGCGCCAACCTGCCGATCATCGCCTTGACCGCCAATGCCCTGCAAGGCGATCGCGAGCGTTGCCTGGGCGCCGGGATGAACGATTACCTGAGCAAACCATTCAAACGCACCGACCTGCAGCAGATTCTGCAACGTTGGCTACCCGGCCAGGCAGTCGCGACTGGCGATTAATGCTAAATTGCGGCAGTCTTACAGACTGGACAGGATCTTCGCCGGACCTGAGAATAGACTTTTCAGTGCACACCTGTACTTCTTTTACCTTGTGCGCTGTGACTTTCACTACAACGCAATAGTCTACCTGTAGGCTACTGCCCCATGCGCAAGCGCGCTGGGTCGGTCGGGAAGATTTGCCCCCTGCCACACGGGGATTATTGAGGAGCTCGCATGACCAAACAAAACGCCTTTACTCGGGAAGACCTGCTGCGCTGCAGTCGCGGTGAGCTGTTCGGCCCAGGTAATGCGCAACTGCCCGCCCCGAACATGCTGATGGTCGATCGCATTACCCATATCAGCGCCGAAGGGGGCAAATACGGCAAAGGTGAGTTGGTCGCCGAGCTGGATATCAATCCTGACCTGTGGTTCTTCGCCTGTCATTTCGAAGGCGATCCGGTGATGCCGGGCTGCCTGGGCCTGGACGCCATGTGGCAGCTGGTCGGCTTCTACCTTGGCTGGCAAGGCCTGCCGGGTCGCGGTCGCGCCCTGGGTTCGGGCGAAGTGAAGTTCTTCGGCCAGGTCCTGCCGACCGCGAAGAAGGTCACCTACAACATTCACATCAAGCGCGTGCTCAAAGGCAAGCTGAACATGGCCATCGCCGATGGCTCGGTCAGCGTCGACGGCCGCGAGATCTACACCGCCGACGGCCTGCGCGTCGGTGTGTTCACCTCCACTGACAATTTCTAAGGGTTATTCGCATGCGCCGCGTCGTTATCACTGGTCTGGGCATCGTATCGTGCCTGGGCAATGACAAAGCTACCGTCACCGAAAACCTGCGCAACAGCCGTCCGGGCATTCGTTTCAACCCGGAATACAAGGAAATGGGGCTGCGTAGCCAGGTTTCCGGTTCCATCGACCTCAACCTCGAGGAACTGATCGATCGCAAGGTCTTCCGTTTCGTCGGCCACGCCGCTGCCTATGCCTACCTGGCAATGGAAGACGCGATCAAGGACTCCGGCCTGACCGAAGAGCAGGTATCCAATCCGCGTACCGGTCTGGTTGCCGGCTCCGGCGGCGCCTCGACCCTGAACCAGATGGAAGCGCTGGACATTCTGCGCGAGAAAGGCGTCAAGCGTGTCGGTCCCTACCGCGTCACCCGGACCATGAGCAGCACCGTTTCGGCATGCCTGGCCACCCCCTTCAAGATCAAGGGCCTGAACTATTCCATCGCCTCGGCTTGTGCCACCAGTGCACACTGCATCGGTACCGCGATGGAGCAGATCCAGATGGGCAAGCAGGACATCGTCTTCGCCGGTGGCGGTGAAGAAGAGCACTGGAGCCAGTCGTTCCTGTTCGACGCCATGGGCGCGCTGTCCAGCCAGTACAACGAGACCCCGGAAAAGGCCTCGCGTGCCTACGACAACAAGCGTGACGGTTTCGTCATCGCTGGCGGCGGCGGCATGGTGGTGGTCGAGGAGCTGGAACACGCCCTCGCCCGTGGTGCCAAGATCTACGCCGAGATCGTCGGCTATGGCGCCACGTCCGATGGCTACGACATGGTTGCCCCAAGCGGTGAAGGCGCCATCCGTTGCATGCAGATGGCCATGTCCACCGTCGACACCCCGATCGACTACCTCAATACCCACGGCACCTCGACCCCGGTCGGCGACGTCGCGGAAATCAAGGGTGTACGTGAAGTGTTCGGCGACAAGGCACCGGCCATCAGCTCGACCAAAAGCCTGTCCGGTCACTCCTTGGGCGCCGCTGGCGTTCACGAAGCGATCTACTGCATGTTGATGATGGAAAACAACTTCATCGCCGGCTCCGCCAACATCGACGAGCTGGACCCAGCCGTTGCCGACATGCCGATCGTGCGTGAAACCCAAGAGAACGCAAAGATCGATACCGTCATGAGCAACAGCTTCGGCTTCGGTGGCACCAACGCCACGCTCGTACTGAAGCGCTGGCAGGGCAAGTAAGCCTTGATGCGGTAATGAAAACGCCCCGACTGGTTCGGGGCGTTTTTTTGCGCCTTACAATGCCTTGGGCAACACCGCCAGGAAATTGTCCTTCGCAACCCTCTTCGCCACCTCTTCAGGCAACGCATCGAGGAACGGCCTGAAACCCTGCATCTGCTCACCCAGGCTACCGAAGCGCCCCACCACATCCGAACCCAGCATGAAGCGCTCGGGGAAGCGCACCACCAGGTCAACCCAGGCCTTGCGCGGTTGTTGCTTGTCATCCAGCAGGTACGGCTCCAACACCGACCATGACAGATCGACATACAGGTTCGGGTAATCCTCCAGCAAACGGGTCAGGGTCGGCAGGAGAAAGTCCATCTGCGTCTGGTGCCGATGGATCTCCATGCTGGTGCCAGCATGGGCCCAGATGAAGCGGGTGTGCGGGTGATTGCGCAACGGTTCCTCCATTTCCGCCAGGTACAGGGGATTGCGCTCGCGCTTGGAGGTGATGTTGGAATGGATCAGTACCGGCAGATCGCGCTCCGCCGCCAGATGGTAGATGCGGGCCATGGCCTCGTTGTTGGCCCGCGGCGTGTCGCCGCTGGTCAAGGCGGTCAGGTCGTCGTGGCGGGTGAAGACCTCGCCGATGCCCTGCCATAGCCCCGGGTACAGGTCGAGCATGCGCTCGATATGGCTTGCAGCGTTCTTGTCCACCGGATTGAAACCAGTCAGAAACGGATGAAACCGTCGCCGCTGCGCCTCGGGCAGATGCTCGAGCGCCGCCGCCACGTAGACATCGGTGGCGCTGTACCAGTATGCAGCAGCATCATCCCCCGCATAATAGCGGGGCCGCTTGGGTTCATCCTCGTGCCATTTCTTGGCCACTGGCACGCCGGAAATCATCGAATGGTCGACCCCAGCCTCGTCCATGGCCTTGAGCAGCGCTGGCATGCCCTCGGTCTCCTGGAAGAAGTCGACATAGTGCAGGTGCGCATCGCTGTAACGGTACTCCCGCGCCTGCACCGCCTGGCACAGCACACCCGAGAGCAGCAACAGGGCCAGACCTCTGGCAATCATGGGACAGCTTCCTTCTCCGAATTCAGACAAAGTAGACCGGGGGCGCTGTCCTGCGTTCAGTAACTGTATGCCGGAGCACTGGCATGGTTGATCTGGAGGAGCTGGGGCATCGTCGCCCCCAGCTCAATCGCTGCTCAGCGCTGGAAAACCTCATCCAGCAGGTTGTACATGGCCTTGAAGGCGCGCTGCGAGGTGCGGCGGTCGTATTGCATCTTGCCCGGCACATTGGCCGATGGGTCGGTGAAGGAATGCACCGCATGGCCATAGCTGAGCAACTGCCAGTCGACCTTGGCGGCGTTCATTTCTTGTTCGAAGGCCGGCAACTGCTCGCGCGGCACCAGGGGGTCGGAGGCACCATGCAAGACCAGCACCGAGCCCTCGATGCGCTGGGCATCGGCGGGGTTGGGCGTGTCCAGGGTACCGTGGAACGACACCACAGCCTTCAGGTCCGCCCCGGCACGGGCTAGCTCCAGCGCACAGCAACCGCCGAAACAGAAGCCGAACGCCGCGACCTTACCCGGCTCCAGCACCGCCTTCGATTGCGCCAGCAGCTGCGCCAGGGCAGCCTCCATGCGCTTGCGCAGTTCGCCGCGGTCGTTCTTCAACGGCATCATCGCCGACCCTGCCTCGTCGGCATTGGTCGGCCGTACCGATTGCCCGTACAGGTCGGCAATCAACACCACATAGCCCTGGCTGGCGACCTCCTTGGCAATGCGCTCGGCGCCCTCGCCTATACCCATCCAGTTCGGCGCCATCAACAGGGCCGGTTGTGCCAGTCCACCCTGGGTATAGACCAGGCGGCTTTCATAGGTCTTCCCGGCGAGGTGATGCACCAGCGATTCGACGATTACCTTGCTCATCTGTTTCTCCTTGCGCCCTGATGAAAAAAGCCCGCCGAAGCGGGCTTTGTCTTGGATCAACTCAAGCAGACAGCTCGACCAACAGCTTGTTCAGGCGACGAACGTAAGCCGCAGGGTCCTTGAGGCTGTCGCCGGCAGCCAATGCTGCCTGATCGAAGAGGATGTGCGAGAATTCGGCGAAGCGGTCTTCGCTCTGCTCGTGGTCCAGCTTCTCGATCAGTGGGTGGCTCGGGTTGAACTCGAAGATCGGCTTGGAATCCGGAACCTTCTGTCCGCTGGCCTCGAGGATCTGGCGCATCTGCAGACCCAGGTCCTGTTCACCGATGGCGAGGATCGCCGGGGAGTCGGTCAGGCGGTGCGACACGCGCACTTCGCTGACGCTTTCACCCAAGGCCACCTTGAGGCGCTCGACCAGGCCTTCCTTTTCCTTGGCGACTTCTTCCTGGGCCTTCTTATCCTCGTCGGAGTCCAGCTTGCCCAGGTCCAGGTCGCCACGGGCGACGTCAACGAAGGCCTTGCCATCGAACTCGTTGAGGTAGCTCATCAGCCACTCGTCGATGCGATCGGTCAGCAGCAGCACTTCGATGCCTTTCTTGCGGAAGACTTCAAGGTGCGGGCTGTTCTTGACCTGAGCGTAGGATTCGCCGGTGAGGTAGTAGATCTTGTCCTGACCTTCCTTGGCACGCGCCAGGTAGTCGGCCAGGGCCACGCTCTGCTCGCCGCTGTCGTCCTGGGTGGAGGCGAAACGCAGCAGGCCTGCGATCTTCTCCTTGTTGGCGAAGTCTTCGGCCGGGCCTTCCTTCAGCACTTGGCCGAAGTTCTTCCAGAAGCCCTTGTACTGCTCGGGCTCGTTCTTGGCCAGCTTCTCCAGCATGTCGAGGACGCGCTTGGTCAGGGCCGATTTCATCGAATCGATGATCGGGTCCTTTTGCAGGATTTCACGCGAAACGTTCAGCGACAGGTCGTTGGAATCCACCACGCCCTTGATGAACCGCAGGTACAGCGGCAGGAACGATTCGGCCTGATCCATGATGAACACGCGCTGCACATAGAGCTTCAGGCCACGCGGCGCCTCGCGCTGGTACAGGTCGAACGGCGCGCGGGCCGGGACGTAGAGCAGCGAGCTGTACTCAAGCTTGCCTTCGACCTTGTTGTGGCTCCAGGCCAGCGGGTTCTCGAAGTCATGGCCGATGTGCTTGTAGAACTCCTGGTACTCCTCGTCCTTGATGTCGCTACGAGGACGCGTCCACAGGGCGCTGGCGCGGTTGACGGTTTCCCATTCCTGGGCTGGCTGCTCCTCGCCTTCGGCGGCCGCGGCCTGCTCCTTCGGCAGCTCGATCGGCAGGGCAATATGGTCGGAGTACTTCTTGACGATGTTGCGCAGGCGCCAGCCGTCGGCGAACTCTTCCTCGCCCTTCTTCAGGTGCAGGACGATACGGGTACCGCGCTCTGGCTTGTCGACGGTGGCGACTTCGAACTCACCCTCGCCCTGGGACGACCAATGCACGCCTTCAGCGGCCGACAGACCGGCACGACGGGAGAAGACATCGACCTTGCCGGCGACGATGAACGCCGAGTAGAAGCCGACACCGAACTGACCGATCAGGTGCGAGTCCTTCTTCTGGTCACCGGTGAGGTTCTTCATGAAATCAGCGGTGCCGGACTTGGCGATGGTACCCAGGTGGGTGATCACGTCGTCGCGCGTCATGCCGATGCCGTTGTCCTCTAGGGTCACGGTCCCGGCATCCTTGTCGAAGCTGACACGGATCTTCAGATCGGTGCCGCCCTCGAGCAGCTCAGGCTTGGCCAGGGCCTCGAAGCGCAACTTGTCGGCGGCGTCGGAGGCGTTGGAAATCAGCTCGCGGAGGAAGATTTCCTTGTTCGAATACAGCGAATGGATCATGAGGTGCAGCAGCTGCTTCACCTCGGTCTGGAAGCCCAGGGTTTGTTTTTGAGTCTCCACACTCATGGTCTTCAAAACTCCGATCTGATGGCAATTGTCGCCCACGGCCAGGCAGTGTGCACTGGTCCGCTTTTGCGGCGGGATGTCAAGCAGATGGGGGCGGCGATGGCTATTTCAAGGGCCTGTGTGCCTCTTCGATCTTGAAATGCGCTCGCGCGGTGGCGATGGGCAGGTTGCGATCCCCTTGCCAGGCGGTGATGGCGACATTGGTCACCCGCCGCCCCTGCCGCCACAGCTGGCATTGGGCGTAGGTGTCGCGGCAGTGACCGGCGCGCAGGTAATCGATGGAGAAGTCGATGATCTTCGGGATGCTCGCACTCTCGCTGAAGATCAACAGGTACAAGGCGGCCGAAAGCTCCATGAAGCCTGCAATCACGCCCCCATGGATCGCTGGCAACAAGGGGTTGCCGATATTGTCTGGGTTTGCCGGCAGGCGAAACAGCAGGTCTTCGCCCTCACGGGCACAGTCGATGCCGATCAGGCCCGCGTAGGGAATCAGCGCCAGCAGCGACTGATAGTTGCCTTCGGCATGGGCCTCACGCAACTGTTGGCGCATGTGCTGGGCAATCATGCGTGGCCCTCCTTGAGGCTGCTGCCGAAACGAATGCCGCCCTTCGTGTCCTTGCCTAGGCGCATGAAGGTGCCCACCACGTGGGCGATGGGCTGTTCTGGATCATCCTGGTACGCCATGCCTCGGGTGAAGATCACGTCGCGAGTGACCCGGTAGCATTGGGCGTGACCATAGATGTCCTTGCCAGCTTCGGCGGCGTGCATGTAGTCGATGCGCAGATCGAGGGTCGGACAGACTTCGAACTGAGGCAACACGCATAGCGTGGCCATGCCACAGGTGGTGTCCATCAGCGTGGTCAGCGCGCCACCATGAAGGGCGCCAGTCTGTGGGTTGCCCACGATAGCGGGCGAGTACGGCAGTACCAGGGTCATGCCTTGGGCATCGGCATGGTGCACGCGCATCTGCAATATCTGGCAATGCCGCAACGCGCAAAGAAAGCGCTCTGCCATGGCCATCAACGGTATGTCACTCATCGCATCCTGCCTCTAAAGGTGAAAACGCCAATGCAAGGTCCTAAAAAAAGACTATATAGATCCTGCAGTTATATATCTGTGCCCAGCGCGGAACTTATTTCTGCGGCGTGAACTCGAAGGAACAACTAAGTTATTCCACAAGGAGAGACAACCCATGCGTAAACCTTTTGCTTTTGCCCTGATGCTGGCTGCTACCCTGGGTCTGGCTGCTTGCGATAAGCCCAGCGAAGACAAAGCCCAGGACGCACAGGAACACCGCGAAGAGGCCCAGGAGAAAATGGGCGACGCTCAGGATAAGATGAACGACGCTGCCGAGGAAAACGCTGAAGCCGCCAAAGATCAGGCTGAAGCGCAGCGCAGGGCGGCTGAAGAAGCCAATCGGTCCCCAGCGCCAGAAAACACCCCTGCCAGCCCGACTGTACCGGCCGCTCCGGCTGAACCTGCCAGACAATAACTGGCGGTTAAAAAAACCCGACGCTGTCGGGTTTTTTTATGGGTGGCTGATAACAGACTTAACCAATTCAGTTTACCGGCGTTGTCGCATCCCGGGCCTCCACTGGCGCACTTTCGGTCGGCGTAAAGGTCATCACTTCCAAGACATCCGAGTGGAACTCCCGGCGGTATAGGATGAACACCACACCGATACTCATCACAATGAACAGCCACGGGCTGATGAACCAGCTCAACATGGCCATGCCGAAGTAATAGGCGCGCAAACCGAAGTTGAACTGGTTGGCTGCCAGGGACAATACCCGCGCCGCCCGGGAGGCAAACGCCTTGCGTTCCAGCTCGTTGACCTGGCGCTCGCCGATCATCGGCGCCGAGCCGACCAGTACCGCGGCAAAGTTGTACTGGCGCATACACCAGCTGAAGGTGAAGAAGGCGTAGACAAACACCGTGGCCAGGCACAGCAGCTTGATCTCCGACATGCCCTGGGAGGTCTGCTGCACCAGCGGCAGGTCGGCCAGCAATGACAGCGCGCGGTCCGAGGCGCCCAACACAGTGAGGATACCGGCCAGGATAATCAGCGTGCTGGAGGCGAAGAACGAGGCATTGCGCTCCAGGTTGCCGATCACGCTGGCGTCGGCGATACGGTTGTCGCGCAGCAGCATGCGGCGCATCCAGTCTTCCCGGTACAGATGCAGAACACTGGCCAGGCACGCTGTGTCGCGGCCCTTCCACGTGGCATAGCGGGTATAGCCACCCCAGCAGATGACGAACCAGCAAGCGGCCAGCAGATTGTGCAGATTGCTTTGAATGAAGCTCATGCAGAGTCCCGTACGCGTCGTGCAGAGAATGTATAGACCGGCTTTCGACGTTTGGTTGCAGGAAAAGACACGTCCTTGTAACAAAAAACCCCGCATCCAGGGATACGGGGTCCGGTTTTGACCAGTGGCTGACACCCTTCGGCTTGTGGCCGGTGTCAGCACTACGGCGTCAACATCAGGCCAGCGCCTCGCGCGGCTTGCCGAGCATGCGATCGCAAACTACGGCGGCAGCCAGGGCGACCACCGACGGCACCAGCCAGGCCAGGCCTTCGTTGCTCAGCGGCAGGTGCGCCAGGGCATCGGGCAGCACGTGCCCCAGGCTACTGCCCTTGATCGCATCGACCAGGCCAAACACCAGCGAGACCAGCATCACCGGTGCCAGGATCCGCGCGGGCGAGTTCCACAGGCCCTTGCAGAAGCTCAGGCCCACCACGACGATGCAGGGCGGGTAGATGGCGGTGAGCACCGGGATCGAGAACATGATCAACTTGGTCAGACCCAGGTTGGAGACCAGCAGCGAGAAGCCTGCCAGAATCACCACCAGCGCGCGGTACGACAGCGGCAGAATCTGGCTGAAATACTCGGCGCAGGCGCAGGTCAGGCCAACCGCAGTCACCAGACAGGCCAAGGCAATCAATACGGCGAGGAACCCGCTGCCCATGGAACCGAAGGTGTGCTGGACGTAGGCATGCAGCACGGCCGCGCCGTTGGTGGCGCCTGCGGCAATATCATGACTGCCCGCACCCAGGCGGAACAGGCTGATGTACACCAGGGCCAGGCCGACACCGGCGATCAGGCCGGCAATGATCGCGTAGCGGGTGATCAGTTTCGGCGACTCGACTCCGCGCGAGCGGATGGCGTTGACGATGACGATGCCGAAGACCAGCGCCCCCAGGGTGTCCATGGTCAGGTAGCCGTTGATGAACCCTTGGGAAAACGGCGCGGCAGCGTAGGCCGGCTGCGCGTCACCGAGGGTACCGGCTGGCAGCATGAAGGCCGCCAGGCCCAACGCGGCGAGCGCGATAATCTTCAGCGGCGCCAGGAAGCGGCCCACGGTATCGAGCAGCTTGCCCGGGTACATGGACACCGCCAGCACGATGGCGAAGTAGACCAGGCTGTAGACGAACAGCGCCAGCGGGCTCTCTCCGGTCAGTGGGGCGACGCCGACTTCGAACGACACGGTCGCGGTCCGTGGGGTGGCGAACAGCGGGCCGACCGACAGGTAGCACACGGCAGCCAGCAGGCCACCGAAGAACTTGCCGATCGGGCTGGTCAACGCATCCATGCCCCCACCGACCTTGGCCAGGGCGACCACGGTGATCACTGGCAGGCCGACGGCCGTCACCAGGAAGCCGAGCGCGGCCCACCACACGTGAGGCCCTGCCTGCAGGCCGACGATAGGCGGGAAGATGATATTGCCTGCGCCCACGAACAACGCGAACGTCATAAAACCAAGCGCCAGGATGTCCTGGCCTTTCAACACTTTCATTTGAGGAAGTACCACACTGCTGAAATCGGGGTTCGAGAGGGAATTTCCCCATGGGTAAGGGAAATGCTGCCCGGCTTGGTGAGCCAGACCCGTTTAGCGTGTCGTTCCCTTTTGGGGTACAAGCACAATATGGATGCGTAGGGTAACTAATTTGTCCGCCAAACGCACTGGCACAGTACTGCTTGTCCGATGTGCGTATGTTCTTGTCGTCTGGATGACGATCAACGGAGGGGATTATTGCAGGCGGGCCAGAAAAGTCTGTGAGAAATTTCCTATCGAGCCGATCGATTTTCCTCAATTTGACGCCCGCTCCCCCTGTGGGAGCCGTAGCGTCCGACAGACCACAAACACAAAGGCCACCCGAAGGTGGCCTTTGCACTGCGTGGGGGCAGTTTTTTACTTCTTGACTTCCCAGCCAGTCAGCTCGGCCAGCGCCTTGCCGATGTCAGCCAGGGAACGCACGGTCTTCACGCCGGCGTCTTGCAGTGCAGCAAACTTCTCGTCTGCAGTGCCCTTGCCGCCGGAGATGATGGCGCCCGCATGGCCCATGCGCTTGCCCGCAGGGGCAGTCACACCAGCGATGTAGGAAACCACAGGCTTGGTCACGTTTGCCTTGATGTAGGCAGCCGCTTCTTCTTCAGCCGAACCGCCGATCTCACCGATCATGACGATCGCTTCGGTCTTCGGGTCTTCCTGGAACAGCTTCAGGATGTCGATGAAGTTCGAACCTGGGATCGGATCACCGCCGATGCCGACGCAGGTGGACTGACCGAAACCGGCGTCAGTGGTCTGCTTGACCGCTTCGTAGGTCAGTGTGCCGGAACGCGAAACGATACCGACCTTGCCTGGCAGGTGGATGTGGCCTGGCATGATGCCGATCTTGCACTCGCCCGGGGTAATGACACCTGGGCAGTTAGGGCCGATCAGGGTCACGCCCAGCTCGTCGCACTTGACCTTGGCGTCCAGCATGTCCAGGGTAGGAATGCCTTCGGTGATGCAGACGATCAGCTTGATGCCGCCCAGGGCCGCTTCCAGGATCGAGTCCTTGCAGAAAGGAGCCGGAACGTAGATGACCGAAGCGTCAGCGCCGGTGGCTTCTACCGCTTCTTTCACGGTGTTGAACACGGGCAGGTTAAGGTGAGTGGTGCCACCCTTGCCTGGGGTCACGCCGCCAACCATCTTGGTGCCGTAGGCGATGGCTTGTTCGGAGTGGAAAGTACCCTGCGAGCCGGTGAAGCCCTGGCAGATGACTTTGGTGTCTTTATTGATCAGGACGCTCATTACTTGCCCTCCGCAGCTTTGACAACTTGTTGAGCAGCGTCGGTCAGGCTGGTTGCCGCAATGATGTTCAAACCGCTTTCTGCCAGTACTTTAGCGCCCAGTTCGGCGTTGTTGCCTTCCAGACGGACGACGACCGGTACTTTCACACCGACTTCCTTCACTGCACCGATGATGCCTTCGGCAATCATGTCGCAACGAACGATGCCGCCGAAGATATTGACCAGTACGGCCGCGACATTGCTGTCGGACAGGATGATCTTGAACGCTTCGGTAACGCGTTCCTTGGTTGCACCGCCGCCCACGTCGAGGAAGTTGGCTGGCTTGCCGCCGTGCAGGTTGACGATGTCCATGGTACCCATGGCCAGGCCAGCACCGTTGACCATGCAGCCGATGTTGCCTTCCAGCGCGACGTAGTTCAGTTCGAACTTGGCGGCGTGGGCTTCACGAGCGTCGTCCTGCGACGGATCGTGGAAGGTCTTCAGCTTAGGCTGACGGTACATGGCGTTGGCGTCGATGTTGATCTTGGCATCGAGGCAGTGCAGGTCGCCATCGGCCTTGATGACCAGCGGGTTGACTTCCAGCAGGGCCAGGTCATGGTCCTTGAACAGCTTGGCCAGACCTACGAAGATCTTGGCGAACTGGGTGACCTGTTTGCCTTCCAGACCCAGCTGGAACGCGAGTTCGCGACCCTGGAACGGCTGCGCGCCGACCAGCGGGTCGATGGTAGCCTTGAGGATCTTCTCGGGGGTATCGTGAGCGACTTTCTCGATGTCCACGCCACCTTCGGTGGAGGCCATGAACACGATGCGGCGGCTCGAACGATCCACTACAGCGCCCAGGTACAGCTCTTTGGCGATGTCAGTGCAGGATTCGACCAGGATTTTGGAAACGGGTTGACCGTTGGCATCGGTCTGGTAGGTGACCAGATTCTTGCCCAGCCACTGTGCAGCGAACGCCTTGGCGTCTTCCTTGCTGCGAACCAGCTTGACGCCGCCCGCCTTGCCGCGACCACCGGCGTGGACCTGGGCTTTTACAACCCATTCGGTACCACCGATCTTGTCGCAGGCTTCTGCTGCAGCTTCAGGGGTGTCGACTGCGAAACCCTTGGAAACTGGCAGGCCGTATTCAGCGAACAGCTGCTTACCCTGATACTCGTGAAGATTCATGCTTTTTACCGTCTTCGTTAGGTACTGCGCTTCGGCGCTGCGCCGTGAACGGCGCCGCGCCACCTGTGACCGTTAACCCGAGGCCGGGCCTCTGGCTCGATCCGGCGGACGTTCCGCGGTGAGTCATGCACGCAAGACTCACGACGGGCTGCCCGCCGTGGTTTCTTATTGTTTAACGCTTCTTACGGTTGGCTACGTGAATGGCGCCGCCATTCACGGCCAGCGCGGCTTCGTGCAGCGCTTCGGACAGGGTCGGATGGGAGAAGACCATCATGCCCAGATCCTCGGCGCTGGTGCCGAATTCCATAGCGATCGCACCCTGCTGCACCAGTTCGGCAGCCGATGGACCAATCACATGTACACCCAGGACGCGGTCGGTCTTGGCATCGGCGATGACCTTGACGAAACCACCGGTGTCGTTGGCCGCCATCGCACGGCCGCTGGCCGCGAACGGGAAGGTGCCCACGTTAACCTCAACGCCCTCGGCCTTCAAGGCCTGTTCGGTCTTGCCGACCCAAGCGATTTCCGGGTGAGTGTAGATGACCGAAGGGATCAGGTCGTAATTCATCTGGGCCTTGTGGCCCTTGATGCGCTCGACGACCATGATGCCCTCTTCCGAGGCCTTGTGCGCCAGCATCATGCCACGCACCACGTCACCGATGGCGTAGACGCCAGGAACGCTGGTGGCGCAATGATCGTCGACGAAGATGTAGCCACGCTCGTCGATGTCCACGCCGCTGTCGGCAGCCAGCAGGTCGGTGGTCACCGGGCGACGGCCGACCGCGACGATCAGCTTGTCGAAAGTGATCTTCTGCTCGCCGTTGGCGTCGGTGTAGGTCACTTCGACTTCTTCGCCGTTGACCTTGGAGCCGGTGACGCGAGCGCCCAGCTTGATGTCCAGACCCTGCTTGGTCAGGGTCTTCTGGGCTTCCTTGGAGACGGCGGCATCAGCGGCCATCAGGAAGGTGTCCAGGGCTTCCAGGACGGTCACTTCGGCACCCAGGCGCGACCATACCGAGCCCAGCTCGAGGCCGATCACGCCGGCGCCGATGACGCCCAGGCGCTTGGGCACGGTCTGGAATTCCAAGGCGCCGGTGGAGTCGACGATAACGTTCTGGTCGACCGGGGCTGGCGGGATGTCGATCGGACGCGAGCCGGAGGCCAGGATCACGTTCTCGGCTTCGATGACTTCAGTGGTGCCATCGGCCTTGGTGACTTCGACCTGCTTGCCGGCCAGCAGCTTGCCGTGGCCCTGGATCGAGGTGACGCCGTTGGCCTTGAACAGGGTGGCAACGCCACCGGTCAGGTTCTTGACGATACCGGCCTTGCGGCCGACCATCGCGGCGACGTCCATCTTCACTTCGCCGGTGGAGATACCGTGGACGTTGAAGCTCTCTTTGGCTTCCTTGTACTTCCAGGAGCTGTCCAGCAGCGCCTTGGATGGAATGCAACCGACGTTCAGGCAGGTACCGCCCAGCGCCAGCTTGCCTTCGGCGTCGGTGTACTTCTCGATACAGGCAGTCTTCAGACCGAGCTGTGAAGCCTTGATCGCGGCGACATAGCCACCAGGACCTGCACCAATCACTACCACGTCGAATTTCTGGGTCATAAAAGATTCCTTATCAGCTAAAAGCTTCAAGCTGCAAGCCGCAAGCCAGAAGCCGCAACACGTCCCGCTTCGTCTTGAAGCTTGAAGCTTGCAACTTGCAGCTTGCTCTTGCAGCTATTGATTAGATGTCCAGCAGCAGGCGAGACGGATCTTCCAGCAGGTTCTTGATGGTCACCAGGAAGGTCACGGCTTCCTTGCCATCGATCAGGCGATGGTCATAGGACAGCGCCAGATACATCATCGGGCGAATGACCACTTGGCCATTGATCGCCATCGGACGCTGGATGATGTTGTGCATGCCCAGGATAGCTGCCTGTGGCGGGTTGACGATCGGGGTCGACATCATCGAGCCGAATGTACCACCGTTGGTGATGGTGAAGGTACCACCGGTCATTTCATCGATCGACAGCTTGCCGTCGCGGGCCTTCTTACCGAAGGTCGCGATGCCGTTCTCGATTTCCGCCAGGCTCATCTGCTCGGCGTTACGCAGTACCGGCACGACCAGGCCACGGTCGCTGGAGACGGCTACGCCGACGTCTGCATAACCGTGATAGACGATGTCGGAGCCATCAATCGAGGCGTTGACCGCCGGGAAGCGTTTAAGCGCTTCGGTGGCTGCCTTGACGAAGAACGACATGAAGCCCAGGCGAACGCCGTTGTGGGTCTTCTCGAACAGGTCCTTGTACTTCGAACGCAGGGCCATGACTTCGGTCATGTCGACTTCGTTGAAGGTGGTCAGCATGGCCATGTTCGACTGTGCTTCGACCAGGCGCTTGGCCACGGTGGCGCGCACGCGGGTCATCGGCACACGCTTCTCGGTGCGATCGCCCGTGGCGACTACCGGTGCGGCGGCAGCTGCGGCCGGCTTGGCGGCAGGCGCCGCGGCCGGAGCGGATTTCTTCGCTTCGATGGCAGCAACCACGTCTTCCTTGGTGATACGGCCGTCCTTGCCAGTGCCCTTGATGC
>JAEWGL010000069.1 GCA_023388335.1 Pseudomonadota bacterium
GCCCGGAAAGTGACTTCCCGTTCAGTGCCCAGCGGCACAAGCTGGTGCGCCAGGGGCGCCGCTACCTGTGCCGGCGCTGCCAGTCGATCCTGAAGTACAGCGGGGAGACCCGGGTCGAATAACCTGGACTTGCACCGCGCATGAAAAAGCCCATCCGAAGATGGGCTTTTTCTTTCACGCTAGCGCAGGATCAACGCGCCGGGGTTTCGGCCACACCCAGGTCGTCCACCGGGTGGGTCTCGACGATTGGCGAGCCACCCGAGTCCAGTTCGGCCTGCAGCTTGTCGCTGTCCAGCTCATTGACCCACTTGGCCACGACCACGGTGGCCACAGCGTTGCCGATCAGGTTGGTCAGGGCGCGGGCTTCGGACATGAAGCGGTCGATACCGAGGATCAGCGCCAGGCCGGCAACCGGCAGATGGCCAACGGCCGACAGGGTCGCTGCCAGGACGATGAAGCCGGATCCGGTAACGCCTGCAGCACCCTTGGAGGCCACCAGGAGCACCAGCAGCAGGGTGATCTGGTGAGTGATGTCCATGGTAGTGTCGGTGGCCTGGGCAATGAACACCGCGGCCATGGTCAGGTAGATCGAGGTACCGTCGAGGTTGAACGAGTAGCCGGTCGGGATCACCAGGCCAACCACGGACTTCTTCGCGCCCAGGCGCTCCATCTTGGTCAGCATGCGTGGCAGGGCCGATTCCGAGGAGGAAGTGCCCAGCACGATCATCAGCTCTTCACGGATGTAGCGGATCAGCTTCAGTACGCTGAAGCCATGCGCCCGGCAGATGCTGCCCAGGACCACCAGGATGAACAGCACGCAAGTGGCGTAGAAGCAGGCCATCAGGTAACCCAGCTGTACCAGCGAGCCCACGCCGTACTGGCCGATGGTGAAGGCCATGGCACCGAAGGCACCCAGCGGCGCCAGCTTCATGATCATGTTGATGATGTTGAACATGACATGGGCGAAGCGGTCGATCAGGTCCAGCAGCGGCTTGCCGAAGCTGCCCAGGCGATGCAGGGCGAAGCCGAAGATCACCGAGAACATCAGTACCTGCAGGATATCGCCGTTGGCGAAGGCACCGACCACGGTGTTGGGGATGATGTTGAGCAGGAAGCCAACGGTGGTCTGCTGCGCGCCGGCGGCGGCGTAGGCGGCCACGCTGCTGGCGTTCAGGGTGCTGACGTCGATGTGCATGCCCGCGCCGGGCTTGACCACGTTGACCACGACCAGGCCGATGATCAGGGCGATGGTCGAGACAATTTCGAAGTACAGCAGCGCGTAGCCGCCAGTCTTGCCGACCGACTTCATGCTTTGCATGCCAGCAATGCCGCTGACCACGGTGCAGAAGATGATCGGGGCGATGACCATCTTGATCAGTTTGACGAACCCGTCACCCAGTGGTTTCAGGGCAACGCCGGTTTCGGGGTAGTAGTGACCGAGCAGGATACCGATGGTGATCGCAACCAACACCTGGATATACAGTGATTTGTACAGCGGCTGACGTGTCGTCATGGCTCATTTTCCTCAAGTGTGTCGCGACCCTCCTTCCCAGGAGGTGGTGACACCCAAAGCGCGCGAACCCTCCTGCACCTGGAGGGATTTGTTGTGTGGAGCAGCGTGGCGAACCTCTGCCTTCACCAAAGCCATAGCAAGGCGGATGCCAAAATGCTCGCTATCGGTGCAGCCCTCGTTTTTTCGGGGTTTCGATGCTCGATGAAGCAGCAGCGGCGCCTGAGAGGCTGGCGGATTTCCGCCCGCCAGCGTGCTCTGGGCCTTGGTGGTGGCGGGAATCCGCCCACTGGTGGGAACTGCGCAACTGCTTCAGTCGTGGGTGAAGGCAATGCGCAAGGCCGCGCCGCCCAGAGGGGAGTCGTCCAGGGTCAGGCGCGCGTCGTAGCTGTCGATGATGTCCTTGACCACGGCCAGGCCGATGCCCTGCCCCGGGTACTGGCGGTCGAGGCGCTCGCCGCGCTTGAGGATACGTTCGCGCTGGCCGACCGGCACGCCCGGTCCGTCATCCTCGATGCACAGCAGCGTCTGGCCAGGGTCGTCCACCCAGCTGATGCGTACGCTGGCCAGGCACAGGCGGTAAGCGTTCTCCAGCAGGTTGCCGAGCATTTCGAGCAAGGCGCCCTGCTCCATAGGCACCCGCGCCTGGGCCGGCACATCGACAATGACCGTGACCTGCTTGTCGCGATAGACCTTGCCCAGCGTGCTGCACAGGCTGTCGAGCAGCGGCCGCAGCAACACCTGGTGGCGTACCAGGCCGCTCTTGCGCAGGCTGGCGCGTTGCAGCTGGTAATCGATCTGCTGGCTCATGCGTTCGATCTGCGCCTGCAGCACGCGCGCCTGCTCGCGCTCCTCGCTGCCTTGGCCCATGCTTTCGCTGACGCCCTGCAGCACCGCCAACGGCGTTTTCAGGCTGTGCGCCAGGTCATCCAGCGAATCCCGGTAGCGCTGGCGCTGTTCACGTTCACTGTGCAGCAGCCGATTGAGCGAACCGGTCAGGCGCAACAGCTCGCGCGGGTGCTCGCGGCTGAGGCCATCGCGGGCGCCCGCCTCCACTTCATCCAGCTCCAGGCTCATGCGTCGCAGCGAGCGCAAGCCCCAGGTCAGGCCAGCCCAGAGCAGCACCAGCAAGGCCACTAGCGCGGCGCCAAAGCCCAGGTAGAGTTTTTCGCGCAGGCCGTCGAGGGTGTGCTGGTATTCGCGCACCGGCTGCAGGGCGACGATGCTGAAGGCCGCGCTTTTGCCGCCAAGCAGCTTGACCTCGACGTCATAGACGAAAAACGCTTCGCCGTTATCCTGGCGGATGCGCGCGAACTCGTTGCCGCGCCCGTCATAGCGCGGTTGGTAGTTGATGTTCTCGCCCGCGGTGGCCCGCGAGCGCCACACCAGGTTGCCCTGACGGTCGAAGATGTAACCGAGCAGCCCGGTGTAGGGCAGATTGAAGCGCTCGTCCGGCAACTGCGCTGGCATCTGCAACTCACCCCGCTCGATACGCGCCGCCGAGATCAATGTGGTGACGTCCGAGGCCAGCCGCTGCTCGATGGACTCCTGCAACGCCAGGCTGAAGGCTTTCTGCAGGGCCGGCAGCAGCCCGAGCATGAACAGCAGTGCCAACAACGCCGCCGCCAGCATCAGGCGCACACGCAGGGATCGGATCATCGACAGCGCTCGGTGAACAGGTAGCCCAGGCCGCGCACCGTGTCGATCGGCTTGAAGCCGCACTCGCCCTCGAGCTTGCGGCGCAGGCGACCGACCAGCACCTCGATGACATTGGGGTCACGCTCCTCGTCGTCCGCATAGAGTTGCTCCATCAGGCGCTCCTTGGCGACCACCTGTTGGTGATGACGCATGAGGTACTCCAGGATGCGGTACTCGTAGGCGGTGAGCGGCAGCGGGCGCTCGTCGAGGGTGGCCTGCTTGCGGTTGAGGTCCAACACCAGCGGGCCCGCTTCGATGGTCGACTGGATGAAGCCGCTGGAGCGGCGCAACAGCGCGTTCAGGCGGGCCTCCAGTTCTTCGAACTGGAAAGGCTTGACCACATAGTCGTCGGCACCGGCGGCCAGGCCCTCGACCTTGTCCTGCCAGTTGCCGCGGGCAGTGAGGATGAGGATGGGGAAACCCTTGCCTTGCGAGCGCAGCTGGCGGATCAGGTCCAGCCCGCTCATGCCCGGCAGGCCCAGGTCGATCACGGCCAGGTCATGGTTGTACTGTTCGGCCTGGTACAGCGCCTCTTGGGCATTACCCACCGCCTCGACCACATGCCCGCTCTCGCTCAAGCGGCTGTGCAGATGATGGCGCAGCAGCGCCTCATCCTCGACCACGAGCAGTTTCATACAGCTCTCTCCTTCTATAAAGACAGGCACCGCCCCTCCCTGAGAAATCAGGATAACAGCGAACCGGCCTTGGGCAGGCAGACCGGTTCGGCGGCTGGCGTCAGAATGCGTAGTTGGCCGAAAGGTAGGTCTGGGCGCTGCTGGTCAGGCGCAGGGTGCCGGTTTTCGGGCCGCCATGCTCGGCCAACTCGGTCGCGGCGTTGCTGCGCAAGTAGCGGTAGCCAAGCTCGACCGAGGCATTGTCGGTGACCTGTTGCAGCAGGCCAGCCTGCAGGCCCACGGCGTAGCCGATGTCGGTGTCGCGGCTGTAGCCCGAGGACTCCTGGCTGAGTTTGGTCAGGCCGGCGCTCGCGCCACCGAACAACCGGGTGCTACTGGCCAGCGGGTAGAACACGTCGTAGCTGCCGAGCAGGTTTTCCTGGCGCAGCTTGAGGCCGCTGTGGTCGCTGGAGACATTGTCGTAGGTCAGGTAGTAGCGACCTTGGTCGTTCATCTGGCCGAGGCGCACGCCCCAGGTGCCATCCTTGGCGATGATGCCGTCGGTGTTCAGGTGGCCGGTGTTGCGGTCGAGCAGGCCCGACTTACGGATTTTGTCGCTGGTCTGGCCGTAGGTCAGGCTGGCGAAGTTGCTGTCGGCGGCCTGGGCAGTGGCGAGGTTGGCGGCGCTGAGCGCCAGGGCAATCATCAGGGTGTCGAGGGTTTTCATGGTTGTGCTCCAGGTGTGATGCGCTGTGTGGGTGTGGGAGCTAGAGTAAGCAGGGTGTCCTGAACCGCTGCTGAACCCTGGCTGAATCCCGGCTGAACGAGCCGCATCGACCCGAAGGAAGGAGTGACACCATGCGATCCCTGTTTGCCCTGGCCCTGATGTGCAGTGCCGCCCTGGCCCAGGCGGCCGTGCAGACCCGCGAGATCCCCTATCAGGATGCTGACGGCCAACGGCTGATCGGCTACTACGCCTACGACGACGCCGTCGAGGGCAAGCGCCCCGGCATTGTCGTGGTGCATGAATGGTGGGGACTGAACGATTACGCCAAGCGTCGCGCCCGCGACCTTGCCGCGCTCGGCTACAGCGCCTTGGCGATCGACATGTACGGCGACGGCAAGAACACCGAGCACCCCGAAGATGCCAAGGCTTTCAGCAGCGCCGCGCTGAAGGACCCGCAGGCGGCCGCCAGGCGCTTCGATGCCGGCCTTGAGCTGTTGAGGATCCAGCCACAGACCGATGCCGACAAGCTGGCCGCCATCGGCTACTGCTTTGGCGGCAAGGTCGTGCTCGATGCCGCCCGCCGCGGCGTGCCCTTGGCTGGGGTGGTCAGCTTTCACGGCGCCCTGGTCACCCAGACCCCGGCCACATCTGGCAGCGTCAAGGCCAAGGTGCTGGTCGAGCATGGCGCGGCCGACAGCATGGTCACCGAGCAACAGGTGGCCGCGTTCAAGCAGGAAATGGACGCTGCCGGCGCTAGCTTCGAGTTCGTCAGCATTCCCGGCGCCAAGCATGGTTTCAGCAACCCCGATGCCGACCGCCTCGGGCATGCCGGGCATGACAGCCGTGGCGGGCCGGACATTGCTTATAGCAAGGCGGCGGACGAGAGCTCGTGGGCGGACATGCAGGCATTCTTGAAGAAACTGTTTTGATTGATTCGCTATCGCACGCTCTTACAGAGTGGATTTGCATGCGGCGCTAAAACCGTGGCGTGCTTCTGGCACAATAACGGCCATGAACAGACTCCCCTCCTGCTGCGCGCCGCTCCAGCACCATTGGCCCTTGCCGCGCCCCATCCCGGGCGCGGTGCTGGTCAGTTGCGCATTCGACCCCGCCCATCTGGCCATCGATGACTTCCAGCGCGCCGGCATCGAGCAGAGCGCCAGCCTGCAACGCTCGGTCGCCAAGCGACAGGCCGAGTACCTGGCCGGCCGCGTCTGCGCACGGGCGGCACTGCAGCGCCTGGACGGCCGTGACTATGTGCCGGGCACCCACGAGGACCGCGCGCCGATCTGGCCCGCTGGCATCCATGGCTCGATCACCCATGGCCGTGGCTGGGCTGCCGCTGTGGTCGCCGCCGAGGGCGCCTGCCGGGGCTTGGGCCTGGACCAGGAAAACCTGCTCAGCGACGAGCGGGCTGAACGTCTGGCCGGCGAGATCCTCACCGAAACCGAGCTGCAGCGCCTGGCGCCTGGGGACCTGGGCTTGGCCGTCACGCTGACCTTCTCGCTCAAGGAAAGCCTGTTCAAGACCCTCTACCCCTTGACCCGGCAACGCTTCTACTTCGAGCACGCCGAGGTGCTGGAATGGTCCAGCGAAGGCCACGCCCGCCTGCGCCTGCTCACCGACCTGTCGCCGCAATGGCGTCACGGCCAGGAGATCGATGGCCAGTTCAAGGTGCAGGGCGATCAACTGTTGAGTCTGGTCAGCGTCTAGCCGTCAGACACTTCACGGCGTCCGCACGCGCGGCCAGCTCAGGCTGAAACACGCGCCGCCCAACCGCTCGCTGCGCCCGACCAGGGCCCGCCCGGCGTGCCAGTAGATGATCCTGCGAACGATGGACAGGCCCAGGCCATGTCCGCCGGAGGCCCGGGTGCGGCTGTCGTCGAGGCGGGTAAAGGGGGTGAAGACGCGGTCCCAGACCCGCTCGGGAATCCCCGGCCCATCATCCTCGACATCGATTCGGCACTGCTGCTGGCCGAGGTGATAGCTGATGCTGACCTGCGACTCGGCATGCCGCATGGCGTTGCTCACCAGGTTCTGCACCGCGCGGTGCAGGTAGCGCGGCTCGGCCTCGACCCAGGCGCCCTGGGCGTCACTGCCCTGGCAATGTCCGCGGGTGACCTTGACATCGGCGCGTAACGGGGCGAGCTCGGCGGTCACCCGGTCGAACAGCGCGTCCAGATCGACGGCCTGGAACAGCAGCGCCGGCGCGCCCTGCTCCAGGCGCGCGTAGGTCAGCATTTCGTCGACCAGCTTGTCCAGGTCCTGGATGTCGCCGTCCATGCCCGCCAGGTGCTTCTCCCGGGCCTGTTCGCTGCTGGCGCTCTCGAGCATCTCCAGGCCAAAGCGCAGCCGCGCCACCGGTGTGCGCAACTCGTGGGAAACCGCCCGCACCAGCTCGCGCTGCATGTTCAGCGAACGCTGCAGGTGTTCGGCCATGCCGTTGAATGCAGCGGCCAGACGCCCCACCGAGTCGGCATCATCCGCCGGCACGCGGGTGTCCAGGCTGCCCTGGGCGATGCGCGTGGCGGCCACTTCCAGGCCTGACACACGCCGCTCCAGCTGGCGTACCAGCAGATAGACCACCAGGCCGATCAGGCACAGGCCGAGGCAGGCGATGAGGATCAGCAACTGCGGCGGATAGGGGTTCATCTGATACAGCGGCCCGATTTCCAGGACCCAGGGCGAGCCCGAGAGCCCGGAGAACACCCGGATCGCATCGCCGTCCTTGTCCAGGGCCATTACCGTGTCGCCCTCCTCGACCCGCCGCCGCTGGTCGTCATCCAGGCCGGCACGCTCGAGCCGCAGCAGGGCCAGGTCGAAACCGAAACCCTTGCTCTGCTTGAGTTCGAGCAGGCGTTGGCGCTGCTCGGTCACCGGGTAGCGCACCAGCTCATCGGCAAGCAGGTAGAGGGTGGCGCGCGCCAGTTGCTCGCTGACCTGCTTGACCTCCCCCACCAGCAGTGCATCCTGCTCGCCGATCTGGCGCAGCACCCGTGCCGCGTGCGCTCCGGTCTTCTGCACCACCACCAGGCCACGCACCAGTCGTGCGCGCTCGCCGCCGTCCAGCGGTGTCGCGGACAACGCCTGCAGGTCCAGCGGAATGCCCATCAGGCGCTCCCAGATCACCAGCGACCGCTTGCGCTCGACCTCGTTCTGCAAGGCCAGGTTGTCGGCTATCAGGCTGAACGTGCCCTGGGCCAGGCGCTCGCGGTGCTGGCCGGCGCGCACCTCGTTGACCAAGTGCAGGCTGAGTACGCCAAGCACGGCCACCAGCACCAGCACGCCAAGCATGCCGCCATAGATGCGTAGGAAGATCGAGTTCATCACTTGCCCATGGCCTCGGCCGCTTCGGCGACGAACAGGTAGCCTTTGCCGCGCAGGGTCTTGATCATCCGTGGGTGGATCGGGTCGTCGCCGATCCTGGGGCGGATCCGCGAGATGCGCACATCGATGGAACGGTCCTGGCCGTCATAGCCGACGCCACGCAGTGAGGTGAAGATCTCTTCGCGCGAGAGCACCCGCCCAGCATTGCTCATCAGCAGCCACAGCAGGTCGAATTCGGCACTGGTAAGCTCGATGCCCTGCTCACGCAGCCACGCCTCGCGCAGGCTGTGGTCGATGCGCAGTGGGCCGAACTGCAGGTGCTGGCGCTTGTTCTCGGGCGCCTCGCGGCGGCGCAGCAGGGCGCTGATGCGCGCCAGCAGCAAGCGTGGGCGGACCGGCTTGCACACGTAGTCGTCGGCGCCCAGGTCCAGGCCCTGCACCTGGTCGAGGTCGTCGCTGCGCGCGGTGAGCATGAGGATCGGCCCCGGGTAATGGGCGCGGACCTTGCGACAGATGGTGAAGCCGTCTTCACCGGGGAGCATCAGGTCGAGGATCACCAGGTCCGGCTGGCTGTCGATGATGCGCCGCGCAGCCCGGGCACCGTCGCCCTCCACCGCCACCTCGAAACCGTTGGCCTGGAGGTACTCGGCCGTGAGCTCGGCCAGGCGCTGGTCATCCTCGACGATCAATACGCGATTGCTTGGCTGCTCCACCGACCACCTCTTTTGCCTTCTTGTTGTGCAAGGGCTGCCCTTGGCGAAGGGCACTGTCGGCTTCGGATACTACGTGCCGCGCCGGTCACTGCCAACCTTGCCTGGCGCCCACGCGAGGTGCTCGACAAGGACATTTTTTGTGGTAGGGTTCGCGCCCGCAAAATTCTGCGACGAAGTGCAGCGCGCTGAAAAAAGGTGAAAACCTTTGGCGACAAGGCCTACAGCGACTACCCATGAATCACTCACAAACTACCCACAAGTTATCCACAGACGGTCGCCTTGCAAAGACCCGGATACCGCATTATCTTGTATCCCCATCGCGGCAAACCACTACATCTTGGGTTTTCACGGATTTCCCAAGCACAAGTCAGACAGAAAACTCAAGCCTTTTCAAAGCGCTTGTTTCTGCTGACATTGCAGTGTTTCAGCAGCCAAACCGCTCCTGCGGAGGCACCGTAGCAAGCCCACATCGGGCCTTGTTCGGGTATGGGTGTTGCAGGCAGAGCCTGGCACCTGTGAGCAACAGATTTTGGGCCTGGGCCCAGAACCTTTGACTTCGGCCAGGGAGCGGCAAGCATTTGCCCCTTTTTCCTGATCTGTCCCGAAGTCGCTACGCCCGTTCGGGCGGATGCGCGCACGCTGACGGTGTGGCGCATCCCCGGTCGGGTCGTTGAGCGGATGGACAGAACGGTGGGCGCTCACAAGGCGCCTGAACACAACATAGAGACTGTGGAGACACACAACCCATGCAAACCGACACAACTCGCGAGAACGCGCAGGCCAAGGTGCACCAGGCCGGCGATTCGAACCAGGATCTGGCCGCGACCGCTCCGGGCCAGCTGCGCGTCATCAAGCGCAATGGCACTGTCGTCGCCTACACCGACGACAAGATCACCGTGGCCATCACCAAGGCGTTCCTCGCAGTTGAGGGCGGTACCGCCGCCGCCTCGTCGCGCATCCACGACACCGTCGCGCGCCTGACCGAACAGGTCACCGCCACGTTCAAGCGTCGCATGCCATCGGGTGGAACCATCCACATCGAAGAAATCCAGGACCAGGTCGAACTGGCGCTGATGCGTGCCGGCGAGCAGAAGGTTGCCCGCGACTACGTGATCTACCGCGATCAGCGCGCCAAGGAGCGTGCTACCCGCAACAATGCCGACTCGGTGGTCGAACCGCACCCGAGCATCCGCATCACCCTGGCCGACGGCAGTCTCTCGCCGCTGGACATGGCGCGCCTGAACACCATCATCAGCGAAGCCTGCGAAGGCCTGGCCGAAGTCGATGGCGAGCTGATCCAGCGCGAAACCCTGAAGAACCTGTACGACGGCGTGGCCATCAAGGACGTCAACACCGCCCTGGTGATGACCGCCCGTACCCTGGTCGAGCGTGAGCCGAACTACTCCTTCGTCACCGCCCGCCTGCTGATGGATACCCTGCGTGCCGAAGGCCTGGGCTTCCTCGGCGTGGCCGACAGCGCCACCCACCACGAGATGGCCGACCTGTACGCCAAGGCCCTGCCGGCCTACGTCGCCAAGGGCATCGAGTTCGAGTTGCTGAACCCTGCGCTGGCCGACTTTAACCTGGAAGAACTGGGCAAGGCGATCAATCACGAGCGCGACCAGCAGTTCACCTACCTGGGCCTGCAGACCCTGTACGACCGCTACTTCATCCACAAGGATGGCGTGCGCTTCGAGCTGCCTCAGGTGTTCTTCATGCGTGTGGCCATGGGCCTGGCGCTGGAAGAGAAGAACAAGGAAGCCCGTGCGATCGAGTTCTACAACCTGTTGTCGTCCTTCGACTACATGGCCTCGACCCCGACCCTGTTCAACGCCGGCACCCTGCGTCCGCAGCTGTCGAGCTGCTACCTGACCACCGTGCCGGACGACCTGTCGGGCATCTACCACGCGATCCACGACAACGCCATGCTGTCGAAATTCGCCGGTGGCCTGGGCAACGACTGGACCCCTGTGCGCGCGCTGGGCTCCTACATCAAGGGCACCAACGGCAAGTCCCAGGGCGTCGTGCCGTTCCTCAAAGTGGTCAACGACACCGCCGTCGCGGTCAACCAGGGCGGCAAGCGCAAGGGCGCTGTCTGTGCCTACCTGGAAACCTGGCACCTGGACATCGAAGAGTTCATCGAGCTGCGCAAGAATACCGGTGATGATCGTCGTCGTACCCACGACATGAACACCGCCAACTGGATCCCTGACCTGTTCATGAAGCGTGTCTTCGATGACGGCAAGTGGACCCTGTTCTCGCCGAACGAAGTGCCCGACCTGCACGACCTGACCGGCAAGGCCTTCGAAGAGCGCTACGAGTACTACGAAGCCCTGACCGAATACAACAAGATCAAGGTGTTCAAGACCGTCCAGGCCAAAGACCTGTGGCGCAAGATGCTGTCGATGCTGTTCGAGACCGGCCACCCATGGCTGACCTTCAAGGACCCGTGCAACCTGCGTTCGCCGCAGCAGCACGTGGGCGTGGTCCACAGCTCGAACCTGTGCACCGAGATCACCTTGAACACCAACAAGGACGAGATCGCGGTCTGCAACCTGGGCTCGATCAATCTGCCGAACCACATTGTCGATGGCAAGCTGGACACCGCCAAGCTGCAACGCACCGTGAACACCGCCGTGCGCATGCTCGACAACGTGATCGACATCAACTACTACTCGGTGCCACAGGCGCGCAATTCGAACCTCAAGCACCGTCCGGTCGGCCTGGGCATCATGGGCTTCCAGGACGCACTGTACCTGCAGCACATCGCCTACGGCTCCGATGCCGCCGTCGAGTTCGCCGACAAGTCGATGGAAGCGGTCAGCTACTACGCGATCCAGGCGTCCTGTGACCTGGCCGACGAGCGTGGTGCCTACGAGACGTTCCAGGGCTCGCTGTGGTCCAAAGGCATCCTGCCGTTGGACTCGCAACAGATCCTGATCGAAGCCCGTGGTGCCAAGTACATCGACGTCAACCTGGAAGAGTCCCTGGACTGGGCCCCGGTGCGTGCGCGGGTACAGAAAGGTATTCGTAACTCGAACATCATGGCCATCGCGCCGACCGCGACCATCGCCAACATCACCGGCGTATCGCAGTCCATCGAGCCGACCTACCAGAACTTGTACGTGAAATCGAACCTGTCGGGCGAATTCACCGTGATCAACCCGTACCTGGTCCGCGACCTCAAGGCCCGCGGCCTGTGGGATTCGGTCATGATCAACGACCTGAAGTACTACGACGGTTCGGTGCAGCAGATCGAGCGTATCCCGCAAGAGCTCAAAGACCTGTACGCCACCGCCTTCGAAGTCGAGACCAAGTGGATCGTCGACGCGGCCAGCCGTCGCCAGAAGTGGATCGACCAGGCCCAGTCGCTGAACCTGTACATCGCCGGCGCTTCGGGCAAGAAGCTCGACGTGACCTACCGCATGGCCTGGTACCGTGGTCTGAAGACCACCTACTACCTCCGTGCCCTGGCCGCGACCAGCACCGAGAAGTCGACCATCAACACCGGCAAGCTCAACGCCGTGTCCAGCGGCGGCGACAGCGCCCCGGTCCAGGCCGCGGGTCCCGCACCTGTGCCGAAGGCCTGCGCGATTGACGAGCCGGATTGCGAAGCCTGCCAATAAGGCCTTTGCATCGGTGAGGTGAAGGTGCCGTATCAACCACTTTCGAGTGGGTGATACGGCATTTTTTTTGTCTGCCGGTCTGAGCTTCACGCCGCTGTAAAAGGTAGGAGTGGGCTGGTCCCGCGATCGGGCGCGTAGCGGCCGCGGAAAACGCAATTGCGGTGCGTCAGAA
>JAEWGL010000086.1 GCA_023388335.1 Pseudomonadota bacterium
GTCGATGATGCATTCCAGCGGCAGGTTCAGCGGGCCCAGGGAGCCGGCGCCGGCGCCGATGGCGGCACGCAGGTCGGCGTCGGTGGCCATGACCAGCGGGTCGGCGACCTGTTCCAGCTTGGTCGCCTTGATTTCGTTCAGCTCATGGTCGCCACGGACGATCAGCGCCACCAGCTTGCCTTCTTCGGCGCCACGCACGATCAGGGTCTTGACGGTCTTCTCGATCGGCAGGCCGTGGTTCTCGACCAATTGTGCGATGGTCTTGGCGTGCGGGGTGTCGACCAGGCGCAGCTCCTCGGTAGGGGCAGGACGCACGGTTTCGCGCGGGATGGCCTCGGCCTTCTCGATGTTGGCGGCATAATCGGAGCTGTCGCTGAAGATCACGTCGTCCTCGCCGGATTCGGCCAGCACGTGGAACTCGTGGGAGTAGCTGCCACCGATGGAGCCGGTATCGGCCTGCACCGGACGGAAGTCCAGGCCCAGGCGGGTGAAGATGTTGGTGTACGCCTGGTGCATGCGATCGTAGGTTTCCTGCAGGGAAGCCTGGTCGGCATGGAAGGAATAGGCGTCCTTCATGATGAATTCGCGGCCGCGCATCAGGCCGAAGCGCGGACGGATTTCGTCGCGGAACTTGGTCTGGATCTGGTACATGTTCAGCGGCAGCTGCTTGTAGCTGCTCAGCTCGTTGCGCGCCAGGTCGGTGATGACCTCTTCGTGGGTCGGGCCCACGCAGAAGTCACGGGCGTGACGGTCCTTCAGGCGCAGCAGCTCGGGGCCGTACTGCTCCCAGCGACCGGACTCCTGCCACAACTCAGCAGGCTGGATGCTCGGCATCAGCACTTCAAGGGCACCGGCGGCGTTCATTTCCTCGCGTACCACAGCCTCGACCTTGCGCATCACACGCAGGCCCATCGGCAGCCAGGTGTAGAGGCCGGAAGCCAGTTTGCGGATCATCCCGGCACGCAGCATGAGCTGGTGGCTGATGACCACTGCGTCGGCAGGGGTTTCTTTCTGGGTGGCGAGCAAATATTGACTGGTGCGCATGTTGGGCCGTTGTCGGTTGCGTAAGACATTGATTGACCCCGCATTGTACGGGGGCGAGTCGAAGGCGTACAGGATGCCCCAGGGCGACTCGCTTGTCAGCCAAGAAAAAGCCCGGCATCGCTGCCGGGCTCTTCATTGCGGGGCATTGCAAGCCAGGGCTTACAGAATGCTCAGCGGGTACTCGACGATCAGGCGCAGTTCGTCGATGGAGTCCGAACCGTAGTAAACGCCGTCGCTGGTGCGGTAGGTGGCTTGACGGACACGGAAGCTCAGGTCCTTCGCCGGGCCGTCCTGCAGGACGTACTTGACGTCGACGTCACGTTCCCATTCCTTGCCGTTGTTGGTGGTGGCGGTGTTGGCACCGGTGCCGCGAACATAACGGGTCATGAAGCTCAGGCCGGGTACGCCATACTCGGCGAAGTTCAGGTCGTAGCGGACCTGCCAGGACTTCTCGTCTTCGGCGTTGAAGTCGGAACGGGCAACGGAGTTGGCCAGGAACACGGTGCCGCCACCGTCCACGCCATAGCCATAGTCGCCGTCACCGCTCACGCGCTGGAAGGTGGCGGTGAAGGTGTGCGCGCCGATGGTGTAGGCACCGGAAAGGCTGAACGCGCGGTTGTCGAGTTTGGTGACGTCGTCGTTTGCAGCACGCTGCAGGCCGGCGCCGTCGCTCTTGGTGTCATAGATGTTGAAGTCGAAGACCAGGCCTTGGTCGTCGGAGATCGGCAGCGCCCAGTTGATGTTGGCGTAGTACTTGCGCCAGTAGTCTTCAACCTTGGAGTAGTAGAGGCTGGTGCTCAGGTTGTCGTTGAAGGCGTAGGTGCCGCCGACGACGTTTGCCTCTTTCAGGCCGAGGCTGTCGTGCTCGGTCAGCTCTTGCGCGCGCAGGCTGGTGAAGCGACCGGCGTGCAGGGTCAGGCCCTTGATCTCGCTGCTGGTGATCAACGCGCCTCGGGCCATTTCCGGCAGCAGGCGGCTGTCATCGGTAGCGAATACCGGCAACGCGGTGAACTGGTCGCCCACTTTCAGGACGGTATCGGAAACACGGAACTTGACTGCTGCGCCGCCCTTGGAATACTCGTCTTGCGAGCGTCCGTCGGAGTCGGTCGGGAACAAGCCAGTGCCGACACGGCCACGGCCGCTGTCGAGCTTGATGCCCAGCATGCCGATTGCATCGACGCCGACGCCTACGGTGCCTTGGGTGAAGCCCGATTCGAAGGTGCCGATGAAGCCTTGGCCCCATTCCTTCGCGTAGCTCTGGGTCGGACCGGCGGGATTGTTTTCACGGTTACGGAAGTCGCGGCTGAAATAAAGGTTACGAAGTTTGACGCCTGCAGAAGCATCTTCGATAAAGCCCTTGGCTTCATCCTGGGAAGAGGCAACTGCCAACTGCGAGGTCCCTGCGGCAACAGCCAGGGCGATCATGCTCCACTTCATCACGCGCATCGTGATTTGCTCCTTTGGTTTTTAGGAAGAGTACCGCCGCACCCAAGTGTTTTAGTTATAGGGGCAGCTCTTTCTTGTTATGTCGGCGAAAATGTATAGCACGCTGACTAGTCTTGGCGATATGGGAAAAACTGCCTTTCCAATAACTTTATGCCCATGTCGTAAACAGCAATATTGATGTCGCATATTGAAACCGGTTGTTCATGCAAGTCTTCGCTCTGTCTGCATGGCGACAGTGTTTTAGTCATGCCGTTTTGGCACCTGTCGCCTCACCCTGCCGTTGCAGGTGTCATGCCGACGTGGCGGAGAGAAATGCAACAAGCGTGCTCAAAGCGAGGCTCGGTTGATGAATTTTTCACATTTGTCAGAAGCCTTCTGGGCGAACGGCCGAAAACGCGAGGGCAAACGTGTCTGATGGTGTGCCAGGGAGTGGCGTCTGCGCCTGAGTCAAAGCCACCTTTATAGTCAAGGCGTTACCGTCAACTGTTGAACCTGAGTAGTTTATCCATGAAAAGTGTGGCACCCGTCGCCGTGAAAGCCTCCTTTTGGTGCGAAAAGTAGCGCTGTGTTACCGCCATGGCGCGCTGCACTCAGCTGGCGTGAGCGAAAAGGGTGCTTTGTGCGAGCCGGCAAACCCAGACGATGCCCTGCGCAGGCAAGCAGAGTATTCTTCGCGCATGTGCCTGTACTGCACGGGCGACTTTGATTCGAGGAGGTTTGATCGTGTTCGTCATGGATTCACGGCTTCAACAGGACACCATCGTCCTGGGGGATTTTCCACTGTGCCGCTTGCTGCTGAGCAAGGACGCCAATTACCCCTGGTTCATCCTGGTGCCGCGACGTGCCCAGATCAGCGAATTATTTGAGCTTGATGAGGCCGAGCAGCAGCAACTCTGGCGAGAAACCACCCGCCTTGCCAAAGCGCTCAGCGAGCGTTATGCGGCAGACAAAATGAATGTTGCGACCCTCGGCAATGTGGTCAGCCAGCTGCACATGCATGTGATTGTCCGTCGCCGTGAGGATGCTGCCTGGCCTGCGCCGGTGTGGGGCAAGGTGCCAGCCCTTGCCTACGCTGACGCTGAGATCGAGGCAATCCGCCAGCGCGTACGTGAAGTACTCGCGGGCGATTTCACGTTCCAGGAGGCCTGAGGCATGTCGCTGGAGTCACGGGTCACTGAACTTGAAAGTCGTTTGGCGTTTCAGGATGACACCATCCAGGCGCTCAATGACGTGTTGGTCGAGCAGGGTCGGGCGGTGGAGCGCCTGCAGCTGCAGATGGCCGAATTGCTCAAGCGCTACGAGGACATGGTGGGGCAGTACTCGAGCGGCGAGGACGAGTCGCCACCCCCGCATTATTGAGGCGGGCCTGGGCGACCCGCAGCACAAACAAGAACAGGCCCCTGAGGGCCTGTTCTTGTTTGCGTGTGACGCCCAGTGTTTTAGCGGCGCGGCGCCGCAATCACGTCTTCGGCCTGCAGGCCCTTGTCACGGTGCATCACCGAAAACTCCACACGCTGGCCTTCGACCAGCACCCGGTGGCCTTCGCCACGGATCGCGCGAAAGTGCACGAAGATGTCGTCGCCAGAGTCTCGGGAGATGAAGCCGAAGCCCTTGGAGGTGTTGAACCACTTGACGGTGCCGGTATCGCGGTTGCTCTGCTCGTACTGGGTAGCTTGGCTGCTGCGTGCCTTCTTGGCGCTGCGGCTGAAGCCTGCCCCCAGGTGCACGGCCACTGCCAGCAAGGCACAACCCAGCGCTGGCAGATCGCCCAGCTCAGGACGGGCCAGCAGAGTGATGGTCTGCAGGATCACGGCGAGCACCAGCAGGGCGCTGGCAATCAGTTGCACCTGGTTGCGCAGACCTTGGTAGTACAGCGGTACTACGGGGGCCAGGGTGAGGTTAAGGAGACCGAGCAGGGCCAGGTAGACGGCCTGCGGTTGCTCCAGCAGGGGTATCGCTTCGGTTCGGAGACTGGGAATGAACGCGAGCAGCAAGGCTGCTACGCCCGTCACCAGATGGACGATCTTGAACATGTTGGTTGGCTCACATTTGATAAGGCCGATCACAGGAAGAGCGGGTATCACGGTGCGCAGGGTCGTAACGCGCAAAAACGTGAACACCAGCCTATGCACCCGGCAATGACAATCCGCACGGGTGGCACCGTGCCTATTTAACAGCAAAGCTGGGGGCTTCTCAAATCGCGGGGGCGATCGGTATTGTCTGCTGCCGTATGTCGCATGCAGCCTGCGTTAAGAGTTGATACAGTGTTGCGTGCCTGCTTGATCATCAAGCCATACGCAAAGGGGAGCTTCATGGCAATCGATATCGGTATCAGTGAAGAAGATCGCAAGTCCATCGTCGATGGGCTGTCTCGCTTGTTGTCGGATACCTACGTCCTGTATCTGAAAACCCATAACTTTCATTGGAACGTCACCGGTCCCTCGTTCCGGACCTTGCACTTGATGTTCGAGGAGCAGTACAACGAGCTGGCGCTGGCGGTGGATTCCATTGCCGAGCGTATCCGTGCCCTGGGCTTCCCGGCACCTGGTTCCTATGCCTTCTATGCCCGCCATTCCTCGATCAAGGAGGAGGAGGGCGTGCCGGCAGCCGGTGAGATGATCCAGCAGCTCGTCCAGGGACAAGAAGCGGTAGTGCGTACTGCCCGTAGCATTTTCCCGTTGCTCGAAAAGGTCAGCGACGAGCCGACTGCCGACCTGTTGACCCAGCGCATGCAGGTGCATGAGAAGACTGCGTGGATGCTGCGTTCGCTGCTCGACGACAAGTGATTCGATAGCCCCTCGGCTGTCAGCAACACTGCCCGGATCCAGCCTGGATCCGGGCATTTTCGTTCAGGGGGGAAGGTTTTTCTGCTGGTTCGGTGCCCGGATGCGGCGCTTCATTGAGGGCAGGTCCCGGCGCACGCAAGGTACGGCGGGGGAGGTCCCAAGGCTATGGAGCGAAGCAGTGGAAGTGATGCCGGCACGGATGAAGCGAAGCGTCTGCCCGGGGCGGTGGCCCGGCAAGGACTGCATAGACCCCTTCACGGCGGGTTTCGACATGGAGCAGGCACGGCCCATCTCCCGTTCCGTGAGGCTCAATGGCTTTGCCACCTGTCTGCGCCTGGAGGCCGTGTATTGGCGGATACTGGCGCTGATCGCCGAGGCCAATCACTGCTCGATCAGCGCTGTGTTGTCCTATGTGGACCGGGAAGTGCACCTGCGCCATGGTGGGGTGAAGAATTTCAGCGGGCTGGTCCGGGTGATCTGCGTGACCTGGCTGATGGATCCGCCGACAACGCGCTGATCGGCTGGCAGGCTGCACAGCACTCCTTAACCATATATAATCCCGCTTTTTGCTGCCCGAAGCAGCTGCGTTGTGGTTGACGAGAGACGCTCCATGCCCCTTTATGACTATCAATGTGCTTCCTGCAATCACCAGATGGAAGTGCTGCAGAAGATCAGCGCCGCGCCGCTGACCGATTGCCCGGCCTGCCAGGCCCCGGCACTGAAGAAGCTGCTGTCGGTTCCCGGTTTTCGCCTGAGCGGCACCGGCTGGTACGAAACCGACTTCAAGACCGGTGCGAAAAAGAACCTTGCAGGCGGCGACAAGGCCGACTGAGTTGAATTGCACCGTCCGGGTCTTGCACTATTAGCCCCTTGGACGGCCAAGACCTCCCCGACTACACGAATCACGAGAAGCGAAACCACCATCATGATGCGCAGCCATTATTGCGGCCAACTGAACGAGAGCCTGGACGGCCAGGAAATCACCCTTTGCGGCTGGGTCCATCGTCGCCGCGACCACGGCGGGGTGATCTTCCTCGATATCCGTGACCGCGAAGGCATGGCCCAGGTCGTCTTCGACCCCGATCGCGCAGACAGCTTCGCCGCTGCCGACCGCGTGCGCAGCGAGTACGTGGTGCAGATCACCGGCAAGGTGCGCCCCCGTCCGGCCGGCGCGGTCAACCCCAACATGGCGTCCGGCGCCATCGAAGTGCTCGGTTACGAGCTGACCGTACTCAACGAAGCCGAAACCCCGCCGTTCCCGCTGAACGAGTACTCCGACGTCGGCGAAGAAACTCGCCTGCGCTACCGCTTCATCGACCTGCGCCGTCCCGAGATGGCCGAGAAGCTGCGCCTGCGCTCGCGCATCACCACCAGCATCCGCCGCTTCCTCGACGACAACGGCTTCCTCGACGTCGAGACGCCGATCCTCACCCGTGCCACCCCAGAAGGTGCGCGTGACTACCTGGTGCCGAGCCGTACCCACGCCGGTAGCTTCTTCGCCCTGCCGCAGTCGCCGCAGCTGTTCAAGCAGCTGCTGATGGTTGCCGGCTTCGACCGCTACTACCAGATTGCCAAGTGCTTCCGTGACGAAGACCTGCGCGCCGACCGCCAGCCGGAATTCACCCAGATCGACATCGAGACCAGCTTCCTCGATGAATCCGAGATCATGGGCCTGACCGAAGACATGATCCGCAAGCTGTTCAAGGAAGTCCTGAACCTGGAGTTCGGTGAGTTCCCGCACATGAGCTTCGAAGAAGCCATGCGCCGCTACGGTTCCGACAAGCCAGACCTGCGTAACCCGCTGGAGCTGGTGGACGTTGCCGACCAGCTCAAGGAGGTCGAATTCAAGGTGTTCAGCGGTCCGGCCAACGATCCGAAGAGCCGTGTCGCCGCACTGCGCGTACCAGGCGGTGCGAGCATGCCGCGCAGCCGTATCGACGAGTACACCAAGTTCGTCGGCATCTACGGTGCCAAGGGCCTGGCCTACATCAAGGTCAACGAGCGCGCCAAGGGCGTCGAAGGGCTGCAGTCGCCGATCGTCAAGAACATCCCTGAAGCCAACCTGAACGTGATCCTCGATCGCGTCGGTGCCGTCGATGGCGACATCGTGTTCTTCGGTGCCGACAAGGCCAAGATCGTCAGCGAAGCCCTGGGTGCGCTGCGCATCAAGGTCGGCAACGATTTCAATCTGCACACCTGCGAATGGGCACCGATGTGGGTCGTCGACTTCCCGATGTTCGAAGAGAACGACGATGGCAGCTTCACCGCGCTGCATCACCCGTTCACCGCGCCAAAATGCAGCCCCGCGGAGCTTGAGGCCAACCCGGCCAGCGCGCTGTCGCGTGCCTACGACATGGTTCTCAACGGCACCGAGCTCGGTGGCGGTTCGATCCGTATTCACCGCAAGGAAATGCAACAGGCGGTGTTCCGTCTGCTGGGTATCGAGGCGGCGGAGCAGGAAGAGAAGTTCGGCTTCCTGCTCGATGCACTGAAGTTCGGCGCCCCGCCTCACGGTGGCCTGGCCTTCGGCCTGGACCGTCTGGTCATGCTGATGACCGGCGCGCAGTCGATCCGTGAAGTGATCGCCTTCCCGAAAACCCAGAGCGCCGCCTGCGTCATGACCCAGGCCCCTGGCCTGGTCGATGCCAAGGCCCTGCGCGAGCTGCACATCCGCCTGCGCGAACAGCCCAAGGCCGAGTAAGCAGGACCCGGGCGCATCCACATGGATGCGCCTTTGCGTTACGGCGCAGAATGTTGGCGTCTCGCCCGTCGGGCGGGGCCTGATTGTGTTTCAAAGGATTCGGAGGGCGTTATGGCTGGTCATTCCAAGTGGGCGAACATCAAGCACCGCAAAGAGCGCCAGGATGCCAAGAGAGGCAAGATCTTCACCAAGTGGATTCGCGAGCTGACCGTCGCCGCCAAGCAGGGCGGTGGTGATCCGGCGTCCAATCCTCGTTTGCGCCTGGCGCTGGACAAGGCGCTGGGCGCCAACATGAGTCGCGACATCATCGACCGGGCCGTCGCCCGCGGGGCGGGGACGACCGAGAACGACAACGTCGAGGAGCTCACCTACGAAGGCTACGGCCCGGGCGGCGTGGCGATCATGGTCGAGGCCATGACCGACAACCGCAACCGCACCGCTGCCGCCGTTCGCCATGCGTTCAGCAAGTGCGGTGGCAATCTCGGTACCGACGGTTCGGTGGCCTACCTGTTCGAGCGCAAGGGGCAGATCAGTTTCGCCCCAGGTGTCGACGAGGATGCGCTGATGGAAGCGGCCATGGAGGCCGATGCCGATGACGTGGTCGGCAATGCAGACGGCTCCTTCGAGGTCTTCACCTCCTTCAACAGCTTCTATGCCGTGCGCAATGTCCTGGAGGAGGCCGGCTTCAAGGCCGCAGATGCCGAGATCGTCATGCAGCCAACCACCAGTGCCGAACTCGACCTGGACGGCGCTGAAAAGGTGCTCAAGCTGATCGATATGCTCGAGGACCTGGACGACGTGCAGAACGTCTATTCCAATGCCGAAATTCCTGACGAGGTCATGGAAAAGCTAGGCTGAGGTAGACTCCAGGCTGTTCGAGGCCGGAACCGCCAGCGGGTGCCATGCGCCCCTGGTGGTTCCGGCTTCTGTTTTTTTCAGCGGCGCCCTGGCGCGCCCCTTTGCATGCAGGCGTTATGACTCTGATTCTTGGTATCGACCCAGGCTCGCGGATCACCGGTTACGGTGTGGTGCGCCAGACCGGGCGTGGGTGCGAATATGTCGCGTCCGGCTGTATCCGCACCGGCGCGGGCGAGTTGCACGAGCGCTTGCAGATCGTGTTTCGCGGCGTGCGCGAAATCATCCAGCAGCATGGGCCGGTGACCATGGGCATTGAACGGGTATTCATGGCGCGCAACGCCGACTCGGCGCTCAAGCTCGGGCAGGCCCGTGGCGCGGCCATCGTCGCCGCGGCGGAGGAGGGCCTGGAAATCGCCGAGTACAGTGCCACCCAGGTCAAGCAGGCCGTGGCCGGAACCGGCGGCGCCAGCAAGGAGCAGGTGCAGCTGATGGTCATGCACCTGCTCAAGCTGACCCAGAAGCCGCAGATCGACGCCTCCGACGCCCTGGCCATCGCCCTGTGCCATGCTCACACCCGCTCCAGCCTGGTGCCCCACGGCCTGTCCACGGCCCGCCAGCGGGGCGGACGTTTGCGTCTGTAGGCGCTTCATGCGCTGATACATATTTTGTCCGGGTGATGCGCTCACCTGCTGTATTTGCTGATAGGGTTGACCGGTCGTTGGCCGGTCCCCAGGAAAAGGATCGGAACGTGATTGGACGTGTGCGCGGTACCCTGGCGGAGAAGCAGCCGCCGTACCTGATAGTCGATGTCAATGGCCTGGGCTACGAGCTGGAGGTACCGATGACTACCTTGTACCGCCTGCCCAGGGTCGGTGAGCCGGTGACGCTGCATACCCACCTGGTGGTGCGCGAGGATGCCCATCTGCTCTATGGCTTCCACGAGAAGCGCGAGCGCGAGCTGTTTCGCGAACTGATCCGGCTCAATGGCGTCGGTCCCAAGCTGGCCCTGGCGCTGATGTCGGGCCTTGAGGCCGACGAGCTGGTGCGCTGCGTGCAGGCCCAGGATGCATCGGCCCTGGTGCGCGTGCCCGGTGTCGGCAAGAAGACCGCCGAGCGCCTCATGGTCGAGCTCAAGGACCGTTTCAAGGCCTGGGAAACCTCGCCCGCCATGTTCGCCCTGGTGGCCGACGGCCCATTGCCGACTTCCGCGGTCTCCAGTGCCGAGGCCGATGCGGTGAGCGCATTGATTTCCCTGGGCTACAAGCCTCAGGAAGCCAGCAAGGCCGTGGCTGCCATCGACGGCAAGGGTAGCCTGAGCAGTGAAGAACTGATCCGTCGCAGCCTTAAGGGAATGATTGCCAAGTGATCGAAGCCGACCGTTTGATAGCCGCCGCAGGGCGCGACCGCGAAGAGGTCCAGGACCGTGCGATCCGTCCGCTGCGCCTGGACGAGTACATCGGCCAGCCGGTGGTGCGCGAGCAGATGGCGCTGTTCATCCAGGCTGCCCGCGCCCGCAGTGAGTCCCTCGACCACACCTTGATCTTCGGCCCGCCGGGCCTGGGCAAGACAACCCTGGCCAATATCATCGCCCAGGAGATGGGCGTGTCGATCAAGAGCACCTCGGGGCCGATCCTCGAGCGTCCTGGCGACCTGGCGGCGTTGCTGACCAACCTCGAGCCCCATGATGTGCTCTTCATTGACGAGATCCACCGCCTGTCGCCGGTGGTCGAGGAAGTGCTGTACCCGGCCATGGAGGATTTCCAGCTGGACATCATGATCGGCGAAGGGCCCGCGGCCCGCTCGATCAAGCTCGACCTGCCGCCCTTCACCCTGGTCGGCGCGACCACCCGTGCCGGCATGCTGACCAATCCATTGCGCGACCGCTTCGGGATCGTCCAGCGGCTGGAGTTCTACAGCAACGACGACCTGGCCACCATTGTCAGTCGCTCGGGGGGCATCCTCGGCCTGCCCATCGAGGATCAGGGCGCGTTCGAGATCGCCCGTCGTGCCCGCGGCACGCCGCGGATCGCCAATCGCCTGCTGCGGCGTGTGCGTGACTACGCCGAGGTGCGCTGCAAGGGCCATATCAGCAAGGCCGTGGCGGACATGGCGCTGAATCTGCTGGACGTGGACGAGCGTGGTTTCGATCACCAGGACCGGCGCCTGTTGCTGACCATGATCGAGAAGTTCGACGGCGGGCCGGTAGGGGTCGACAGCCTGGCCGCCGCCATCAGTGAAGAGCGTCACACCATCGAGGACGTGCTCGAGCCCTACCTGATCCAGCAGGGTTACATCATGCGCACCCCGCGAGGGCGCGTGGTCACTCGTCACGCCTACCTGCATTTCGGCTTGAACATTCCCGGACGGCTCGCCGACCCCGCGAATATTTCCGGCCCAGGCGATGAATGACAGATCGAAACCCGCTTTTCGTGGTCCTACCGCAGGCACGGCAGGACCGCGCTGGCAATACGATATTATCGATGAAAAAACAGTTGCCGGGGCGGATTGGCAAGCTGAGGAGTAAGCACTAGAGTATGCGCGCGCAAAATGGGCTTGAACCGTTCGCATATCGTTGTCGCGTCTATTACGAAGACACCGATGCGGGCGGCGTGGTGTATTACGTCAATTACCTTAAATTCATGGAGCGTGCTCGCACCGAGCGACTGCGTCACCTGGGCTTTGCCCAGTCGGAACTGGCCGGGCAGAACCTGCTGTTCGTGGTCCATTCCACGCAAGCGCGCTACCACGCGCCAGCACGCCTGGACGACGCGCTGCGGGTAACCGCGCAAGTAATTGAATTGAACCGTGCCAGCCTGCGATTCGAACAACAGGTCTGGCGCGAAAACGATGCAACGCTGCTCTGCGAAGGGCAGTTTCTGGTGGCCGCCGTGCGTGCCGACACTTTCAAACCCCGGGCCATTCCCCATGAGCTACGTGACGCCTTCATGGCGGACGGCACGGGTACTCAATCGAACGCAGGAGATTAAGCGTGGAAGCTAACGTCGTCGACCATACCTCCATGTGGAGCCTGGTCAGCAATGCCAGCATTGTGGTGCAGCTGGTAATGCTGGTCCTGGTGGCAGCATCGGTAACCTCATGGGTCATGATTTTCCAGCGCAGCAACATGCTGCGCGCCGGTCGTCGTGCGCTGGACAGCTTTGAAGAGCGCTTCTGGTCGGGTATCGACCTGTCCAAGCTGTATCGTCAAGCCGGCAGCAACCCCGATCCGGATTCGGGTGTCGAGCAGGTCTTCCGGGCCGGTTTCAAGGAGTTCTCGCGCCTGCGCCAGCAATCGGGCGTCGATCCTGACGCGGTGATGGAAGGCGTCGGCCGTGCCATGCGCGTGGCCATCTCGCGCGAGGAAGAAAAGCTCGAACAAGGCCTGCCGTTCCTTGCCACCGTCGGTTCCACCAGCCCCTACATTGGCCTGTTCGGTACCGTCTGGGGGATCATGAACTCCTTCCGCGGCCTGGCCAGCGCCCAGCAGGCGACCCTGGCCACCGTGGCCCCCGGTATCGCCGAGGCCCTGATCGCCACCGCGATCGGCCTGTTCGCCGCCATCCCGGCGGTGATCGCCTACAACCGTTTCGCCGCGCGCAGCGAAACGCTGATCAGCCGTTACTACACCTTCGCCGACGAGTTCCAGGCGATCCTGCACCGTAAAGTGCACACCAGCGAAGAGTAATCAGGTAGAAGCCCATGGCCCGAGTTCGCCACAAACGCAAGCCGGTCGCCGAGATGAACGTGGTGCCCTACATCGACGTGATGCTGGTGCTGCTGGTGATTTTCATGGTGA
>JAEWGL010000108.1 GCA_023388335.1 Pseudomonadota bacterium
GCTCTTGCTCTTGCTCTTGCTCTTGCTCTTGCTTGCAGCTTGCAGCTTGCAGCTTACGGCTTACGGCTTAGAAACTCCCGTACCGCTTGCGCGCTTCGATCGCCAGGCCGCTGCCGATGCTGCCGAAGATGTTGCCTTCCACGTGCCGGGCGTTGGGCAGCATGGCCGCGACGCTCTGGCGCAGGGCCGGGATGCCGCTGGAACCACCGGTGAAGAACACCGTGTCGACCTGGGCCACGCCCACGCCCGCCCTGCTCAACAGCTCGGTGACACTGCCGCGCACGCGTTCGAGGAGGCTATCGATGGCTTCCTCGAACAGCGGGCGGGTCAGGTCCGCCACCAGCCCCGGCTCGACCCGGCCCAGGTCGACCTGACGGCTCTGCGCCTCGGTCAACTCGATCTTGCTCGCTTCCACTTCCATGGCCAGCCAATGGCCGGCGCGCTGGTCGATCAGCTTGAACAGGCGATCGATGCCCAGGGTGTCCTCGATGTCGTAGCGCATGCTGCCCAACGACAGCTGCGACTTTTGCGAGTACACCGAGTTGATGGTGTGCCAGGTCGCCAGGTTGAGGTGGTAGCTGGTCGGCATCAAGGCCTGGCTCTTCATCCGGCTGCCGTAGCCGAACAGCGGCATCACGCCCTGCAGGCTGAGCTGCTTGTCGAAGTCGGTCCCGCCGATGTGCACGCCACCGGTGGCGAGGATGTCACTGTGTCGCTCGTCGAGCAGGTGGCGCTCCGGCGCCAGGCGCACCAGGGAGAAGTCCGAGGTACCACCGCCGATGTCGACGATCAGCACCAGCTCTTCACGGCTGATGCCCGACTCGTAGTCGAAGGCGGCGGCGATGGGCTCATACTGGAACGAGACGTCCTTGAAGCCGATCTTGCGCGCGACCTCGGCCAGGGTGTCTTCGGCTTCCTGGTCGGCGGCCGGATCGTCGTCGACGAAGAACACCGGGCGGCCCAGCACCACTTCATCGAAGCTGCGCCCGGCATTGGTTTCGGCGCGACTCTTCAGTTCGCCGATGAACATGCCCAGCAGGTCCTTGAACGGCAGGGCAGTGCCCAGCACGCTGGTGTCGTGCTTGATCAGCTTGGAGCCCAGCAGACTCTTGAGCGAGCGCATCAGGCGGCCTTCGTAGCCCTCCAGGTATTCGTGCAGGGCGAGGCGGCCGTAGACCGGGCGACGTTCTTCGAGGTTGAAGAACACCACCGACGGCAGGGTGATCTTGCCGTCTTCCATGGGAATCAGCGATTCGACGCCGGGGCGGTGCCAGCCGACCGTGGAGTTGGAGGTGCCAAAATCGATGCCGCAGGCACGGGCCGGGGATACGTCAGACATGTAGAGAAGCTTCCGGAGGCAAAACGGCCGCGCAGTTTATGCCAGTGGCCAGCAGAATCAAGACCGATTGTCTGGTGTGTGAAGAGCCAACGTTCGCTTGAAAGGCTATGCTTGGACCCTATCTTCTGGTGCAGTGACAATTTTGACGGTGATGGCGTAGATGGACTTCAAAGACTATTACAAGATACTGGGCGTAGAGCCGACGGCGGACGACAAGGCGATCAAGGCCGCGTACCGCAAGCTGGCGCGCAAGTATCACCCGGACGTCAGCAAGGAGCGCGACGCCGAGGACAAATTCAAGGAAGCCAACGAGGCCTACGAGGCCCTGAGCAGCCCTGAAAAGCGCGCCGAGTATGACGAGCTGCGCAAGTACGGCCAGCATGGCCGGCCGTTCCAGGGCCCGCCGGGTTGGGAAAGCCGCGCTGGCGGCGGCGGTGGCTTCGAGAACGGCGATTTTTCGGACTTCTTCAGCTCGATCTTCGGTGCCCGTGGCGGCAGTCCCTTTGGTCGCGCCGGACAACAGCAACGCAGTGCCGGCAGGCGAGGGCAGGACGTGGAAATGGAACTGGCGGTCTTCCTCGAGGAGACCCTGAGCACCGAGTCGAAGAAGATCAGCTTCCAGGTGCCGCAGTACAGTGCCAACGGCCAGCGCACCGGCCACACCACCAAGACCCTGAACGTGAAGATTCCGGCCGGGGTCAGCGATGGCGAGCGCATCCGTCTCAAGGGCCAGGGCGCGCCGGGCCTCGCTGGCGGGGCCAGTGGCGACCTGTTCCTGACCATCCGCATGGCGCCGCATCCGCTGTTCGATGTCGAAGGTCATGACCTGATCATCACCGTGCCCCTGGCGCCCTGGGAGGCGGCATTGGGCACCAAGGTGGCGGTGCCGACCCTGACCGGCAAGATCAACCTGACGATCCGCCCCGACAGCCAGAGCGGCCAGCGCCTGCGCGTCAAGGGCATGGGCCTGACCAACAAGCAAGGCCAGCGCGGCGACCTGTACGCCCAGCTCAAGGTGGTGATGCCGAGCCAGTCCGACGCCACTGCCCGCGCACTGTGGAGCCAGCTGGCCGAGCACGCCGCCTTCAATCCGAGGACTCAATGGAGTAGTTAATCATGAGCAGCACCCTGATCGTTCAACTGGACATGCGAACCCTCTGCCAGGAAGCCGACCTCACGGCGGACTGCGTGATCGAGATCGTCGAACATGGCATTGTCGAACCTTCGGGGCGAACACCGGAGGACTGGCTGTTCGACGACCAGGCCCCGCTGTTGCTCAAGCGCGCCGCCAAGCTGCACCAGGAACTGGAGCTGGAGTGGGAAGGCGTGGCGCTGGCGCTGGAGTTGCTCGAGGAGGTGCAGCACCTGCGCAGCGAGAACAGCATGCTGAGGCAGCGCTTGGGCAGGTTTACCCAGGTCTGAAGCCCCGCGTGTCAAGGCGCGGGCTCGGCCCCTGGGTCAAGCACCCGCTGCATGAACGTCAGGTCGAGCCAGCGCCCGAACTTCACCCCTACCTGCGGCATCTGCCCGGTGACCACGAAGCCCTGGCGCTCGTGCAGGCGGATCGAGGCGGCGTTGCCGCTTTCGATGGCCGCTACCATCACGTGCTTGCCACAAGCCCGCGCCCGTTCGATCAAGGCGGCCATCAGCAGCGGCCCAAGGCCCTTGCCGCGCTGGTCGTTGCGGATGTACACCGAGTGCTCGACGCTGTAGCGAAAACCTTCGAACGGTCGCCAGTCGCCGAACGAGGCATAGCCCAGCACGCCGCTGTCATCCACCGCCACGAGGATCGGATAACCCTGCTGTTGGCGGGCATCGAACCAGGCCTGGCGGTTGGCCAGGTCGACCGGTTGTTCGTTCCAGATCGCCGTGGTGTTGAGCACGGCATCGTTGTAGATGTCGAGGATGCCCGGCAGATCCTGGGCCAGGGCATCGCGGATCGAATGACTCATGACAGCTTCTCGCAAAGGGGACTGCGTGCAGATTAAATGGTTACCAGCCCGCGCACACCGTCGGCCTGCATGTTTTCGCCGCGACCGCGCTGGACGATCTCGCCGCGGGACATCACCAGGTACTGGTCGACCAGTTCCTCGGCGAAGTCATAGAACTGCTCCACCAGCAGGATGGCCATGTCGCCTTGGGCGGCGAGTTTGCGGATCACCGCGCCGATTTCCTTGATGACCGAGGGCTGGATGCCTTCGGTGGGTTCATCGAGGATCAGCAGGCGCGGGCGGCTGGCCAAGGCGCGGCCGATGGCCAGCTGTTGCTGCTGGCCGCCGGACAGGTCGCCGCCGCGGCGTTGCTTCATCTGCTCCAGCACCGGGAACAGCTCATAGATGAAGGCCGGCACCTCACGCGCCTCGCGGGCGTTGAAGCGCGACAGGCCCATCAACAGGTTTTCCTCCACCGTCAGCCGCGGGAAGATCTCGCGGCCCTGGGGCACATAGGCGATGCCGGCCTGTACCCGCTGTTGCGGCTTGAGTGTGGTGATGGGCTTGCCCTCCCAGTGCACGCTGCCGTCGCGCGCCGGCAGCAGGCCCATCAGGCAGCGCAGCAGGGTGGTCTTGCCGACGCCGTTGCGGCCGAGCAGGCAAGTGACCTCGCCGACCCTGGCCTCGAAGGACAGGCCGCGCAGGATGTGGCTGCCGCCGTAGTATTGGTGCAGGGTATCGATTTTCAGCATGGATAGGTCCTTGTTGTAGTCGTTACAACGGTCGCCCCGGCCCCCCCATACCTGTGGGAGCCGGGGGTGTCGTTCGAGCATACGGCTTCAGCGGCCCAGGTAGACCTCGATCACCCGTTCATCCTCCTGCACCTGTTCCAGCGACCCTTCGGCCAGCACGCTGCCTTGGTGCAGCACGGTGACATGGTCGGCAATGCTGCCGACAAAACCCATGTCGTGCTCGACCACCATCAGCGAGTGCTTGCCTGCCAGGCCTTTGAACAGCTCGGCGGTGAACTCGGTCTCGGCATCGGTCATGCCTGCCACCGGCTCGTCGAGCAGCAGCAGTTGTGGGTCCTGCATCAGCAGCATGCCGATCTCCAGGAACTGCTTCTGGCCGTGCGACAGCAGTCCGGCGGGGCGCTGGGCGAGCGGTTGCAGGCGCAGGGTCTGCAGCACTTCGTCGATGCGCTGGCGCTGTTCATCGCGCAGCCGCGCGGCAAGGCAGGCCCACACCGACTTGTCGGTCTTCTGCGCCAGCTCAAGGTTCTCGTACACCGTCAGTGCCTCGAACACCGTGGGCTTCTGGAACTTGCGGCCAATGCCGGCCTGGGCGATCTGCACCTCGTTCATGCGGGTCAAGTCCAGGGTGTCGCCGAACCAGGCACTGCCGCTGTCGGGACGGGTCTTGCCGGTGATCACATCCATCAGGGTGGTCTTGCCGGCGCCGTTGGGACCGATGATGCAGCGTAATTCGCCGACGCCGATGTACAGGTTCAGGCCGTTGATGGCCTTGAAACCGTCGAAGCTGACGTTGATGTCTTCCAGGGTCAGAACGGTGCCATGACGCACGTTCAGCCCCGGCCCGGGGCGCTGACCCAGGCCGATCGCATCGCGACCGGCGCCCTCGAGGCCCGGATTGTCGAGGATCGGCTCGAGCATGAACTCCGGATGCACCGGCGCGAGAGGCAGGCTTCTCATGCTGGGTTCCTCTTTTTCAGCAGGCCAACTACACCCTTGGGCAGGTAGAGGGTGACGAGGATGAACAAGGCACCGAGGAAGAACAGCCAGAACTCTGGGAAGGCCACGGTGAACCAGCTCTTCATGCCGTTGACCAGGCCCGCGCCAAGCAGTGGGCCGATCAGCGTGCCACGCCCGCCCAGGGCCACCCACACCGCCGCCTCGATGGAGTTGGTCGGCGACATCTCGCTGGGATTGATGATGCCTACCTGGGGTACATACAGCGCGCCGGCCAGGCCGCACAGCACGGCGCTGAGCACCCACACCAGCAGCTTGAAGCCACGCGGGTCGTAGCCACAGAACATCAGGCGGTTCTCGGCGTCGCGCAGGGCGGTGAGCACTCGCCCGAATTTGCTGCGTGCCAGGCACCAGCCCAGGTACAGACTGGCCAGCAGCAGTGCCACGGTGAGCAGGAACAGCACCGCCCGGGTGCCCGGCGAGGCGATGTCGAAACCGAGGATGGTGCGAAAGCTGGTGAAGCCGTTGTTGCCGCCCAAGCCAGTCTCGTTGCGGAAGAACAGCAACATGCCCGCGAAAGTCAGGGCCTGGGTCATGATCGAGAAGTACACGCCCTTGATTCGCGAACGGAAGGCGAACCAGCCGAACACAAGGGCCAGCAGCCCGGGCGCCAGCACCACCAGGCACAGGGCCCAGGCGAAGTGCTGGGTCCCGACCCAGTACCAAGGCAATTCGGTCCACGACAGGAAGGTCATGAAGCCCGGCAGGCCATCCCCGGCCGCCTGGCGCATCAGGTACATGCCCATGGCGTAGCCGCCCAGGGCGAAGAACAGGCCATGGCCCAGCGACAGCAGGCCGGCGTAACCCCACACCAGGTCCAGGGCCAGGGCGACGATGGCGTAGCAGAGGATCTTGCCGACCAACGTCAGGGTATAAGCCGAGACCTGCAGGCTATGGTCGGCCGGCAACAGCGACAGCAGCGGCAGCGCCAGCAGCACCAGGACGACGACCGCGCCGATGGCCAGGGCAACCCGCGGTCCGGCTTTGCGTGTAGCGGTGACAAGCAATGGTTGGTTCATCAGTCGATTACCCGTCCCTTGAGGGCGAACAGGCCTTGCGGACGCTTCTGAATGAACAGGATGATCAGCGCAAGGATAAGGATCTTGCCCAGGACCGCACCGATCTGCGGCTCCAGCAGCTTGTTGACGATACCCAGGCCGAAGGCGGCCCAGAGGCTGCCGGCGAGTTGGCCGACACCGCCGAGCACCACCACCAGGAAGGAGTCGATGATGTAGCTTTGCCCCAGGTCCGGGCCGACGTTGCCGACCTGGCTCAAGGCAACGCCACCGAGCCCGGCGATACCCGAACCCAGGCCGAAGGCGAGCATGTCGACACGACCGGTGCTGACACCGCAGCAGGCGGCCATGTTGCGGTTCTGGGTCACGGCGCGCACGTTCAGGCCAAGGCGTGTGCGATTGAGCAGCAGCCAGGTGAGCAGCACCACGGCCAGGGCGAAGCCGATGATTACCATGCGGTTGTACGGCAGCACCAGGTTGGGCAGCACCTGCAGGCCGCCGGACAGCCACGCCGGATTGCTGACTTCGACGTTCTGCGCGCCGAACAGCAGGCGGATTGCCTGGATCAGGATCAGGCTGATGCCCCAGGTCGCCAGCAGGGTTTCCAGCGGACGGCCGTAGAGGTGGCGGATGACGGTGCGCTCGAGCAGCATGCCGACCCCGGCGCTGACGGCGAAGGCCACCGGCAGGGCGATCAGCGGGTAGAACTCGATCGCACCGGGCGCGAAGCGCTGCACCAGCACCTGGACCATGTAGGTGGAGTAAGCGCCGAGCATGAGCATCTCGCCATGGGCCATGTTGATCACCCCCAGCAGGCCGAAGGTGATTGCCAGGCCGAGCGCGGCGAGCAGCAGGATCGAGCCCAGCGACAGGCCGCTGAAGGCCTGGCCGAGCAATTCGCCGATCAGCAGCTTGCGCTGGACCTGGACCAGGCTGGTCTCGGCCGCGGTGCGCACGGCAGGGTCGTTTTCCGCGCCGGGCTCGAGCAACGCTTGGAGGCGGGTGCGGGCCTGTGGATCGCCGGTTTCACCCAGCAGGCGCACTGCCGCGAGACGTACGCTGGGCTCGCTGGCAGCCAATTGCAGATTAGCCAGGGCCAGGCCGAGGGCGGCCTGCACGGCGGCGTCGGCTTCGCTGGCCAGGCGCCGGTCGAGGAAGGCCACTTGTGCCGGCTGCGCGCTTTTCTGAAGCTGCCGGGCCGCGGCCAAGCGCACGTAGCTGTCGTCACTGAGCAGCTGATGACTGGCCAGGGCGTTATCGATCAGGCCGCGCAGGCGGTTGTTCAGGCGCACCTTGCGGGTATCGTCGGCGGCGATGCGGCCTTGCTTGAGCAAGGTCAGCAGGCCGAGCCGCGCCAGGTCGGGTTGCGCCGCCCAATCCTGGAGCAGGCGGGCCTGCTCGTTGGGCTTGGCGGCGAGGAAGAATTCGCCTTCGTTGGCCTGACCTGCCAGGGGCAGCAGCAGGAGCAGGGCGAGCAGGAATCTATACATGCGGACAGTCCTGGAATAAGCGGTGGATGCTTCGCGGGTAAACCCGCTCCCACAGGTTCGGTGCCGTTCATGCGGGCAGCACAGGGTCGGTGCTGTTCGCTAGGGCCGTGGGCCCTGTGGGAGTGGCGGGAAACCCGCTCCCGCGGGTTCGGTGCTGTTCACGGGGACGACGCGGTCCCTAATGGGAGCGGGTTTACCCGCGAATGGGCCGCACAGGCCCCTGTTGGGTCAGTTGCCCTTCATCGCATAGTCCGGACGCTTGTCGTTGCCGGGAATGAACGGGCTCCACGGTTGGGCGCGCAACGGTTGCTCGGTTTCCCATACGACGCTGAACTGGCCGTCGTCCTGGATCTCGCCGATCATCACTGGCTTGTGCAGGTGGTGGTTGGTCTTGTCCATGGTCAGGGTATACCCCGACGGCGCCTTGAAGCTCTGGCCGGCGAGCGCCTCGCGGACCTTGTCGACATCGGTCGACTTGGCTTTCTCGGCGGCCTGCGCCCACAGATGAATGCCGACATAGGTGGCTTCCATCGGGTCATTGGTCACCGCCTTGTCCGCGCCCGGCAGGTTCTTGGCCTTGGCGTAGGCTTTCCAGTCGGCAACGAACTGTTGGTTGACCGGGTTATCCACCGACTCGAAGTAGTTCCACGCGGCCAAGTGCCCGACCAGGGGCTTGGTGTCGATACCGCGCAATTCTTCCTCGCCCACCGAGAAGGCCACCACCGGCACGTCGGTGGCGTTCAGGCCCTGGTTGGCCAGTTCCTTGTAGAAGGGCACGTTGGAATCGCCGTTGACCGTGGAGATGACGGCGGTCTTGCCGCCTGCCGAGAACTTCTTGATGTTGGCGACGATGGTCTGGTAGTCGCTATGGCCGAACGGCGTGTAGACCTCTTCGATGTCCTTGTCGGCCACGCCCTTGCTGTGCAGGAAGGCGCGCAGGATCTTGTTGGTGGTGCGCGGGTAGACGTAGTCGGTGCCCAGCAGGAAGTAGCGCTTGGCGCCGCCGCCTTCCTCGCTCATCAGGTACTCCACCGCGGGAATGGCCTGCTGGTTGGGCGCCGCGCCGGTGTAGAACACGTTCGGCGACAGTTCCTCACCCTCGTACTGCACTGGGTAGAACAACAGTCCATTGAGCTCCTCGAACACCGGCAGCACCGACTTGCGCGAGACCGAGGTCCAGCAGCCAAAGACCACGGCGACCTTGTCCTGGGTCAGCAGCTGGCGGCTCTTCTCGGCGAACAGCGGCCAGTTCGAGGCCGGGTCGACCACCACAGGCTCCAGCAGCTTGCCGTTGACCCCGCCCTTGGCGTTGATCTGCTCGATGGTCATCAGCGCCATGTCCTTGAGCGAGGTCTCGGAAATCGCCATGGTCCCGGACAGCGAATGCAGGATGCCGACCTTGATGGTCTCGGCGGCCTGGAGGGTCCAGCTCAATCCCATGGCTGCCAGGCCTGCGCTTAAGGTGACGGCCTTGATCAGACTGCGACGCTTCATGTGCTCTCTCCGATGAGTTTTTATGTGTTGGCAACTCGGAGAGGGGCTTTTGCAAGGGGTGTGCCGACTTCAATACACGCGCCAATGCGCGGCTTTAGGGCGGGTGAGGCAAGATCCCTGCACCGTGGTGGGGTCGTGGGAGGAGCAGGCTGCGCCGTAGTGGTGCGCAGCCTGCGGCAGGCTTAGCGGGCCTGGGAGACCAGCGCCTGTTGGCGGCGGCGGCGCACCCAACGGTAGGTGACGGTCAGCAGCACGAACCACAGCGGCGTGACGATCAGCGCCTGGCGGGTGTCGTCCTCAAGGCTCAGCAGCACCAGGATGAGGGCAAAGAATGTCAGGCAGACGTAGCACATCAAGCGCCCGCCGGGCATCTTGTAGGTCGAGGCCTGGTGCAGGGCGGCGCGTTGCTTGCGGTAGGTCAGGTACGACAGCAGAATCAGCGTCCAGACGAACATGAACAGGATCGCCGAGACGGTGGTCACCAGGGTGAAGGCTTCGACCAGGTTGGGGATCACGTAGATCAGCGCGGCGCCCAGCAGCAAGCAGGTGCAGGAGAAGTACAGGCCATTGGCCGGCACGCTGCGCCGTGACAGCTTCTCGAAGCTTTTCGGAGCGTCGCCTTCCTGGGCCAGGCCGAAGAGCATGCGGCTGGTGGAGAATACGCCGCTGTTGGCCGAGGAGGCCGCCGAGGTCAGCACCACGAAGTTGATCAGGCTGGCGGCGGCCGGCAGGCCGGCGAGCACGAACAGCTCGACGAACGGACTCTTGCCGGGAACCACGTCGCGCCATGGGGTAACGGCCATGATCGCGATCAACGCCAGAACATAGAACATGATGATGCGGATCGGGATCGAGTTGATCGCCCGTGGCAGGGTGCGCTCGGGGTCCTTCGCCTCGGCGGCGGTGGTGCCCACCAGCTCGATGCCGACGAAGGCGAACACGGCGATCTGGAAGCCCGCGAAGAACCCCATCAGGCCATGGGGAAACATGCCCTCGTCATTCCACAGGTTGGCCAGGCTGGCGGTACGTCCGGCCGGCGACTCGAAGCCGCTGAGCACCATGTACAGGCCGGTGGCGACCAGGCCGAGGATGGCGACGATCTTGATCAGGGCGAACCAGAATTCGATTTCGCCGAACATCTTCACGGTGATCAGGTTCAGCGACAGCAGCACGCCGACGCAGGCCAGCGCCGGTATCCATTGCGGCAGGTCGGGGAACCAGAACTGGGTGTAGGCGGCGATGGCGATCACGTCGGCGATGCCGGTGATGACCCAGCAGAACCAGTAGGTCCATCCGGTGAAATAACCCGCCCACGGACCCAGCAGGTCAGCGGAGAAGTCGATGAACGACTTGTAGTTCAGGTTCGACAGCAGCAGTTCACCCATGGCGCGCATGACGAAGAACAGCATGAAACCGATGATCATGTAGACGAAGATGATCGACGGGCCGGCCAGGCTGATGGTCTTGCCCGAGCCCATGAACAGGCCCGTGCCGATGGCGCCACCGATGGCGATCAGCTGGATATGGCGGTTGGTCAGGTTGCGTTGCAGGTGGTTGTCATCTGCGGTGGGGGATGAGTTGCGGGTCATGGGCTGCATTCCAACGAGTGTCAGTCTTCTTGTGAAAGCCGGCTAGGCTATCACGGGCCCCGGGCCTCGGGGCGTGACACGTCGTCTCATTGGAAACAAGCTCGTGAACACCCACAGCCCCTGCGGAGCGGGCTTGCCCGCGAATGGCCAGTCCAGGCAACCACTATGCAGGGTGCGGACACGCCCGCTCCAAACAGCGGTGGCGGCAATTTCAGGCTCGCGCCAGTACCCGCCGGCGCACCACCAGGCTGTCCACCCCCCACATCACCAGCATCGACGCACCCACCAGCGGAAACGCCAGCCCCAGCACCAGCATCCCCAGCGTGGCGGTCTTCCAGCGCGGCAGGTCATGACGCAGCGGTGGCACCCCAAGGCCGCCTGTCGGACGACGCTTCCACCACATCACCAGGCCACTGACCGACCCGAGCAGGATCATCAGGCACACCAGCAGGATGATGACCTGGTTGAGCGGCCCGAACAGCTTGCCTTCATGCAGCATCACCCCCAGTTCGGTGGCGCGCGCGACCGGGCTGTAATCCTGCCAGCGCACGTCGGCCAGCACCTTGCCGGTGTACTGGTCGACATGCAGGGTGGCATCGTTGCGCGGGTCGTCGGCGAACACCGCGACGGTGAACACGCCTTCGGCAGTGGTCGGCAAGGTGATGCTGTAGCCGGGCTCGACCTGGCGCTCGGTGGCCAGCGTCTCGACCTGCTGCAGGCTGACCTGCGGCGCCGCCGGCGCGCTGGACATCATGTGGTGCCCGGCATGCTCGGCGTGGGCGCCGGATTGCGGCATGGGCGTGTTCTCCATGGCCCACGGCACGGTCTGGCGGTGCGCGCTGTTGAGCTCGCGGGCCTGCTGGTCGGACTGCGGCACGGCGTTCCACATGGCCGCCGGAAAGCGGTTCCACAGGTCGGCATACTGCTTGCCCCAGAAACCGGTCCAGGTCATGCCACTGAGCAACATCAGCAGCAACAGCGCCGAGCCCCAGAAACCGGTGACCGCGTGCAGGTCGCGCCACAGCAGGCGCCCGCGGGCGTTCAGGCGTGGCCACAGCACGCCGCTGCTGCTGCGTCCACGCGGCCACCAGAGGTAAAGACCAGAGACCACCAGAACGATGCCCCAGCCCGCGGCCAGTTCCACCAGGCGATCGCCCAGGGTGCCGACCATCAGTTCGCCGTGCAGGGCACGGGCCACCGCCTGCAGGTTGTACTGGCTGTCCTGCTCGCCCAGCACCTTGGCGCTGTAGGGGTCGACGAACACGTTCAGCTCGCGCCCGCCGTCATGCACCACGAACTGCGCGCTGCGTTCGGCGTCGAGCGGTGGCAAGTATTGGCCGACATGGCCCTTGGGGTAGGCCTGCTGCACCTGCGCCATCAAGCTGTCGGCGTCCTGGCGGTGGTGGCCGGCCTCGACCACCATCAGGTCACGGTACATAAGCGGGTCGAGCTGCGGCTTGAACAGGTAGATGATCCCGGTCAAGGCCAGCAGGATCATGAACGGAGCGACGAACAGCCCGGCGTAGAAGTGCCAGCGCCAGGCCAGGTTGTAGAACGAAATCGGCGGTTTGCTCATGGAGCGCTCCCGTGTAGCCAGAATAAGGCGCGGCCGCTGGCCGCGCCCGGGGGTGGGTTCAGAAACTCAGGTCAACCTTGGTCCACAGCGTACGTCCCGGCTCGTTGACCGCCTGCGGGTCGCTCGCCGGATAGCCGAACCCGGCGTTGCCGGCCAGGTTCAGGTGTTCCGAGTACGCTTTGTCGAACAGGTTGTCGAGCCCGGCACTGAGCTTGAGGTGCTTGGACAGCTGGTAGGCGCCGTTGAGCGAAAACACACCGAAACCCGCGCTTTTCTCGTAGTCCTTGCCCACCACGTTGCCGGCGTTTTCGGCGATGCGGTTCTGCGCTGCTACGACGCGCCACAGCACCCCGGCGCTCCAGTCGTCGCGGCTGTAGGACAAGCCCAGGCGGCTTTCCAGGGGGGGCATTTGAGGTAGCGCTTTGCCATCGCTGCTGTTCTTGCCCCAAGCGTAGGCCAGGGTCGCATCGGCTTTCCAGTTTTCCGACAACTTATAGGCTGCGCCCATTTCACCGCCCATGATCCGCGCATCGACGTGCTGCGCCCGCGAGCTGGGCATGCCCATCATGGCGTTGCGATAGTCGAAGAGGATGTAGTCGCGGATCTGCCCGACATAACCGGAGGCCCAGGCGTCCAGGCGTTCACCTTGGTATTGGATACCGACGTCGAGCTGGGTGGTCTTTTCCGGTTTGATGCCGTCGAAGGCATTGAGCGAGCCACTCGGGCCGGACGTGGGCGAGAACAGCTCCCAGTAGTCCGGGAAGCGTTGGGCATGGCCCAAGCCGATGTAGGTGGTGGCGGGCAGCGACGCCAGGTCATGCTCATAGCGCACGAAGCCGCTGGGCAGGGTATCGGCGCGGGTAGCGCCGCTGGTGGCGCTGGCCTGGCGAAAATCCTTGGCCGAGGCGCGGTCCAGGCGTGCGCCGGTGACCAGGCGGTCCTGCTCGGTACGGTGCCAGGTCAGCTCGCCGAAGACACCGTAGTTGTGAAAGTCGGCGTCCTTGGTCCAGGGCTGGGCCTTGTGCGCATCGATGCCCATGCCGCCGCGCTGGCGGTGTTCGTTGGTCTGCGCATCGAGGCCGCTGACCAGCTGCACATCGGCCCAGCGCCAAGTGGCCTTGATCCGTGCGCCGAGGGTCCGTCGGTCGACGTTGCTGACCATCGGCATGCCCATCATCCCGCTGCCAGAAGGCGTGCGCAGGCTGTAATTGTCCATGACGTGGTCAGCGTAGTTGTAGTAGACCTGCGCCTCGAGCTTGTCGAGGACTTCGCCCAGGTTGGATTTCTCGAAGCGCAGGCCCAGGCTTTCGCGCTTGAACTGCGAGCCGTCCATGCCGCGCCCCGCGTAGCGAGCCTCACCGTCGCCCTTGCCGGCGGTGAGTTCGAGCAAGGTGTCGGCATCCGGCGTCCAGCCAAGGGTGGCGTCGCCGTTCCATTTGTCCCAGCGCGACGGCACGCTATCGCCGTTGCCATCCTCGTAGTCGTCGGCGCGCGACTGGTTGCCGACGAAGCGCGCATAGCCCAGGCGGTTGCCGGCGGCGGTATCCAGGACCTTGTCGAAGCGGCCGTTGGACCCAGCCAGTAAGCTGGCGTTGACCCGGCTGCCCAGTTCGCCGAATTGCTCCGGGTCGCGTTCGAAGAGCACCGTCCCGGCCGAACCGCCCGGGCCCCAGACCACGCTTTGCGGGCCTTTGATCACGGTCAGGCGGTCATAGGTTTCCGGCGAGATGTAGGAGGTCGGCGCGTCCATGCGGTTGGGACAGGCGCCGAGCATCACGCCGCCGTTGGTGAGGATGTTCAGGCGCGAGCCGAACATGCCACGCAGTACCGGGTCGCCGTTGGTGCCACCGGAACGGATCGCCGAGAAGCCAGGGATGGTCTTGAGGTAATCGGCGCCGTCGCTGGCCGGCACCGGCTGGCGAGGGTCCTTGGGGTTGGTGACGACGGTGAGCGGTGAGCTGGGCGCAACGGCGGTGATGACCGTGGGGCTCAGCTCGGCCAGGTCTTGAGTGTGGTCGTCGTGGCCGGCTTGCGCCGCCACGGCCGAGGGCGCGAGCAAGGTGCCGCAGAGCAGTGCGAGGGTCCCGCGCAGGGACAGGCGCAACACAGGGGTGCAACCAGACATAATGATTCCAATCGATCAGTCATGAAGGTGCGCCGGGGCCTTGGGCTCCCGGGCAGGCTAGTCAAGTTGTGGTCAGACGCTGATCGAAGCGGGCGGTGCGCGGCTGCGGGCACCGGGGAAAACCGCCTGGCGGGCGTAGCCCTGGCGGCTCTGGCACGGGAGAAGAACGGGCGCGAGGGCGGCGCTGGCACTCAGCGGGCTGAGCGTCTGCGGCAGCGCCGGGCAGTTGAACAGCAGGCTGCAGTAGCCGCACTGTTCCCAGAGCACATGCAGCTTACCGTCGTTGCCTTGGGCAGAGTGGGCGCTGTCGCCGTGGTGGTGCCCGGCGGACATGTCCATGGCCATGCTCATGCCGGCGTGGTGCGTCACCGGCATCGACTGGGAAACCAGCGGGCCGATGAAGATCATCCACATGGCGAACAGGCTCAGCCAGCCGCCACCGACGCGCCTGCGATCAGGGCGGGTAGGCCGGGCGAACCGGTTGCGCAAGGCGCTCATGGCGCGGGGTGCTCAGGCGGTCAGTGGCTGTGGCTGTGATCCTGCTCGGATTCGGGCGGCTGCTTTTGCACGGCAACTTCGACCGTGATGTCGCCGGCTTTTTCGAAGTGCAGGGTCAATGGGAAGCGCTTGCCCTCGCCGAGCAGGCTGCGGTCCTTGGGCTGCATGAGCATCACATGGTAGGCGCTGGGGGCGAAGATCAGGTCCTTGCCAGCGGGAATTGCCACACTCTGGACCTGCTGCATCTTCATCAGGCCGGCGTCGGTCTTCACGTGCTCGTGCAACTGCGCATCGTCGGTGATCGGGCTGTCGACGCGCAGCAGGCGGTCGTCCTGCGTGCCATTGTTGTGCACGACGAAATAGGCGGCGATGTTCGGGGCGTTGGGCGGCAGTTGCAGCGACCAGGGGTGGGCGATATGCAGCTCGCCCTGGGTGTATTCATGGGCCTTGGCAAAGGCGCCGGGCAGCAGCAGGGCGGCCAGGAGCAGGGTGTGCTTGAGCATGGCGTGTCTCCGATCTGTTCAGGTTCGCAAGGGTAGGCGCGGTGAACTCAGGTCAGCGGAGAGGCACGAGGGTTGAGTGCCGGCCATTGCTGGCGCGGCGTGGGCTGGTAAGCCCCAAGCAAGGGTTCGACCCCCGTCGGGGCTGCCTGCGGGGTCGTCAGCTGCGCTACATGCCCAGGCAGCGCCAGCGAGGGCGCGGCGCCGGAGCAGCACCAGCAGTGTTGCATGTTGGCATGGTCGTCGCCTTGCTGGCCGAGGTCGAGCTTGCCCAAGGCCATGATTTCGGCCTTGGCCTTGCCCGCGACACTCGAACAGAAGGCCCCCCACAGCAGTTGCTCGTCCGGGCTCTTGGGGGCGGCGGACGCCAATGGCATGGCCAGCAGGTTGAACAGCACTGCCAGGCAGGCGATCAAAGCGATGGCAGGCCGATGTGGGGACATGGAGAGATCCGGTCAGGAATCAGTGGTGGCTATTGTAACGCGCAGTATAGGAAAAAATGGCAGGGGTGCGGTGAAGTGCCGCAACCGAGGCGTGTTCATGGGCATTCCTTATATGCCTGGACATCGTTATACCCTGTGGTGAAAACGTGCAGTGGACCTTAAGGCCCAAGCGCAGCCAGCAATGCCTCAACGGCCATGAATTCCCTGTCGACCGTCGGCAACTCGGGGCGCTTGAGCACCAGCACTGGCATGCCACGCTCACGCGCCACCTCCAGCTTCGGCTCGGTGGCGACGCTGCCGCTGTTCTTGCTGACCAGCACATCGATCTGCCGGCGTTCGAACAGCTCACGCTCATCCTCCAGGCGGAACGGCCCACGGGCACCGATGACTTCGCAGCGCTGGTTACCCGGGCAAGCTTCCAAGGCGCGCAGGGTCCAGAACTGCTCGGCAGGGATCTCGTCGAGATGCTGCAGGGGTTCACGGCCCAAGGTGAACAGCGGGTGGCGGAAGGGCCGCAAGGCGTCGACCACCCCGTCCCAATCCTCGACCTCACGCCAGTCATCGCCCGGCTGGGCCTGCCATGCCGGCCGTCGCAAGCCCCAGCAAGGGATGCTGGCCGCTTGGGCGGCTTGGGCGGCGTTGCGGCTGATCTGCGCGGCATAGGGGTGGGTAGCGTCGATCAATAGGCCGATGCCCGCTTCGCGCAGGAAGGTCGCCAGCCCTTCTGCACCGCCATAGCCGCCGACCCTCACCTGGCACGCCAGGTCCTGGGGCACACGGCCGATACCGGCCAGGCTATAGACATGCTCCGGGCCAAGCCTGCGGGCCACGGCCAGGGCTTCGCTGACGCCGCCGAGCAGCAGGATGCGCCCGTTCAACGCACACCCGCCTGGCCGACGATGCCGCCCTGGCGATCGATGGCGAACACCTCCACCTGCACCTGCGCGGGCACCACGCTGCGGGCGAAGGCCAGCGCATGCTGGCACACGGCATCGCCCAGGGCGACGCCCGCGGCGTGGGCCAGGGCCAACGCCTGTTGGCTGGTGTTGGCGCCGACGATGGCCGCCTGCAGCGCGCCGTCGGCGCCGATGTCCGCAGCCCAGGCGGCCAGCTGCGGCAGGTCGATGCTGGAATGGCGGCTGTGCAGGTCCATGTGCCCGGCGGCCAGCTTGCTGATCTTGCCGAACCCGCCACACAGGCTCAGGCGCGGCACCGGCACCTTGCGCAGGTGCTTGAGCACCGCGCCGACGAAGTCGCCCATCTCGATCAGGGCGATCTCCGGCATGCCGTAGACGCGGCGCATGGTGTCTTCGCTGGCGTTGCCGGTGCAGGCGGCGATGTGCGTGTAGCCGTTGGTGTGGGCGACGTCGATGCCCTGGTGGATCGAGGCAATATAGGCTGAGCAGGAGAACGGCCGGACGATGCCGCTGGTGCCGAGGATCGACAGTCCGCCAAGAATGCCCAGACGCGGGTTCATGGTCTTGAGCGCCAGCTGCTCGCCATCGCGCACGTTGACCGTGACCTCGAAGCCGCCGGCGTAGGCGCAGTCGCTGGCCAGCTGCTGCAAATGCTGGCTGATCATGCGCCGTGGCACGGGATTGATCGCCGGTTCGCCCACGCCCAGCACCAGCCCGGGTCGGGTCACGGTGCCCACGCCCGCGCCCGCGACAAAGCGAATGCCAGGTTCGGCCAGCAGCCGCACCTGGCTGAACAGCAAGGCACCATGGGTCACGTCCGGATCGTCGCCGGCATCCTTGAGCGTGCCGGCTTCGGCGCGCTCGCCCGCGCGGCGGCAGAACTCCAGGCGCATCTGCACCTGCTTGCCCTTGGGCAAGGTGATCTGCACCGCGTCGTGCCGCTCGCCGGTGAGCAGCAGCCGTGCCGCCGCGAGGCTGGTGGCCGTGGCGCAGCTGCCGGTGGTCAGGCCGCTGCGCAATGGCGCGGCCAGTTCCGCAGTCTCTTCACGCATCGAGGGGCTTTACCGTCTCAAGCAGGGTGATGGGCAACGCCTGGCGCCAGGTGTCGAAGGCGCCGAGCGGCTGGGCTTGGGCGATGTGGAGGCGGGTCAGCTCGCCGCCATGGCGCTCGCGCCAGTCGACCAGGGCCAACTCGCTCTGCAAGGTCACGGCATTGGCCACCAGCCGCCCGCCGGGGCGCAGGCGCTCCCAGCACAGTGCCAGCACGCCTTCGCGGGTCACGCCGCCGCCGATGAAGATCGCGTCGGGGCGCTCGAGCGCGTCCAGGGCCTGCGGCGCGCGGCCGCGAACCAGTTGCAGGCCCGGCACGCCAAGGGCATCGCGGTTGTGCTCGATAAGCTGCTGGCGTCCTTCGTCGGCTTCGATGGCCAGGGCGCGGCAGCTAGGGTGAGCGCGCATCCACTCGATGCCAATCGAACCACAGCCGGCACCGACATCCCAGAGCAGCTCGCCCGGCTGCGGTGCCAGACGCGCCAGGGTGATGGCGCGCACGTCGCGCTTGGTCAGCTGGCCGTCATGGCGGAAGCTGTTGTCGGGCAGGCCGACCACCGGCGACAAGCGCGGAGCGTCGGGCGCGGCCAGGCATTCGATGGCCACCAGGTTCAGGGCCGCGATCAGTGGTGCCTGCCAGTCCTGCGCGGTGCCTTCGAGGCGGCGCTCGGCAGGACCGCCCACGTGTTCGAACACCTGTAGCCGGCTGGGGCCGAAGCCGCGCTCGCGCAGCAACGCGGCAATAGCGGCGGGGCTGTCGCCGTCGTTGCTCAACACCAGCAGACGCACGCCGCTATAGAGGTGGGCATTGAGCGCCGCCAGCGGACGGGCCACCAACGACAGCGTCAGCACGTCCTGCAGCGGCCAGCCCAGCCGGGCGGCCGCGAGGGCGCAGGAGGAGGGCATGGGCAAGACCTGCAGGTCGGCGGCCGGCAGCTGACGCGCCAGGCTGGCGCCGACGCCATAGTACATAGGGTCGCCGCTGGCCAGCACGCACACTGGCTCACCGCGCAGGGCCAGCACCGGTGCCAGGGAGAACGGGCTGGGCCAGGCCTGGCGCTCGCCGCCGATGCAGCGCGGCAGCAGCGCCAGCTGGCGCGGGCTGCCGAAAATCCGCCGGGCACCCAGCAGCGCGCGCCGGGCATTCTTGCCCAGGCCGCCGAAACCGTCTTCACCAATACCCACTACTGTCAGCCAGGGCGACATGCCACATCCTCATCAACAACCACCATCGGACCGCAGACTTTTCATGCCGTCGGCCAAAGCAGGCATAATACCGCGCCTTCTACACTGAAGCGCTCTTTCACGATTGCCGGATGCCCCCTTGAAGCAGGTCCTGACCCCTGAAGTTTCGCCTCGTCCCTCGGCTTGCCCGGGGTTGTGGCGCATCGTCGCTGCGCGCGATGGCGGGATCTGCCGGATCAAGTTGCCGGGCGGGCTGCTGCACGCCGACCAGGCCGATGCCGTGGCCGCTGCCGCCGAGCGCTTTGCCCAGGGCACCCTCGAGGCTACCAATCGCGGCAACCTGCAGATTCGCGGCATCGGTACCGAGCACGGCAGGCTGATCGAGCACCTGCTCGACGCTGGACTCGGCCCACGCGAGGCCGGCGGTGACGACGTGCGCAACCTGATGCTCAGCCCTTTGGCCGGGCTGGACCGAACGCAGCTGTTCGACGCCCGCCCTTTGGCCGGGCAGATCCTGCAGATGCTCGAAGGCACCCCGCGCTTTCATCAGCTGTCGGCCAAGTTCGCCGTGCAGCTGGACGCCGGCGAATCCCTGGCAATGCTCGTCCATCCCCACGACCTTTGGCTCTCGGCCCTGTACCTGGATCAGCAGGTATGGCTGGCCTTCGGCCTGGCCGGTTGCCCAGGCGACGGCCAGACGCTCGGCGCGGTGCCGCTGGCGCAGGGGTTGGCGCTGGTGCGTGCGGTGCTGGAGCGCTTCCTCGACCTGGCTCGACCCGAGCAGTCGCGCATGCGCCAGTTGCTCGATGACGTCCCGGCCGAGGCGTTCACCCTTGGCCTGGGCCTGCCGATCCGCCGCGATGCCCCTGTACTCGATTGGCGCCGCCCGCCGGCTGGCACGCCGTACCTGGGCGCGCTGGCGCAACGAGACGACCAGCGCCTGGCGGTGGGCACCGCGCCGCCGCTCGGTCGCTTGGACCCTTTGATGCTGCGGGGTGTGGCCCGGCTGGTCCGTGATCACGGCGATGGCAGCCTGCGCCTGACCCCTTGGCAAAGCCTGGTGCTGCCCAACATCGCCATGAATCGGCTGCCTGCCGTGCAGCAGGCCCTGGCCGAGCTCGGCCTGTTGTGCAGCGGCGACCAGCCCCTCGCCCGGCTGATCGCCTGCACCGGCTCCAGTGGCTGCGCCAAGGGACTGGCCGAGACCAAGGGCGACGCCCTCGCCCTGGCCGGTCTGCTGCAGCGCGGCGACCCCGGCAGCGTGCACCTTAGCGGCTGCCAACGATCCTGCGCCGTGGCCCATGTCGCGCCGGCCACCCTGCTGGCCCGTGCCCCGGGCCGCTATGACCTGTATCTGCGTGACGCCCGCCAGCCCGGTTTCGGAGCCCTGCGAGCGCGCGACCTCACTTTGCAACAAGCAGGCGAGCTGCTCGACCTGCCCACGGAGCACCTTGATGATTGATTACATCCGCGATGGTCAGGAGATCTATCGCAATTCCTTCCGGATCATCCGCGAGGAAGCGCGGCTGGAGCGCATTCCCGCCGACCTGGAAAAGCTCGCCGTGCGCGTGATCCACGCGTGTGGCATGGTCGATGCCATCGACGGCCTGCAGTTCTCGCAGGGTGCCGGCACCGCTGGGCGCGAGGCCCTGGCCAAGGGCGCGCCGATCCTCTGTGACGCGCACATGGTGGCCGAAGGGGTGACCCGCGCGCGCCTTCCGGCCAACAATCCGGTGATCTGCACCCTGCGTGATCCGAGCGTGGCGGGCATGGCCAGCGAGGCGGGCAACACCCGTTCGGCCGTGGCCCTTGAGCTGTGGCGCCCGCACCTGGAAGACAGCGTGGTGGTGATCGGCAATGCGCCGACCGCATTGTTCTACCTGCTGGAGATGCTCGATGCCGGCGCACCGAAGCCGGCATTGATCCTCGGCTTCCCGGTCGGTTTCGTCGGCGCCGCCGAATCCAAGGCCATGCTCGCCGCCGACAGCCGCGGCGTGCCGTTCGTGATCATGCAGGGCCGCCTGGGCGGCAGCGCCATGGCCGCCGCCGCCGTCAACGCACTCGCCACGGAGGTGGAGTGATGCAGCAACGTGGACGTCTGCTCGGCCTGGGCGTCGGCCCCGGCGACCCGGAGCTGATCACGGTCAAGGCCCTGCGCCTGCTGCGCGAGGCACCGGTGGTGGCCTACTTCGTGGCCAAGGGTAAGCGTGGCAATGCCTTCGGCATCATCGAGGCGCACCTGCAGCCTGCACAGACCCTGTTGCCACTGGTGTATCCGGTGACTACCGAGGTGCTGCCGGCCCCGCTGTCCTACGAACAGGTGATCAGCGACTTCTACGATGCCGCGAGCCTGGAAGTGGCCGCGCACCTGGATGCCGGGCGCGACGTGGCGGTGATCTGCGAGGGTGACCCGTTCTTCTACGGCTCCTACATGTACCTGCACGATCGCCTGGCCGAGCGCTACGACGCCGAGGTGATCCCAGGCGTCTGCTCGATGCTTGGCGGCGCCTCGGTGCTCGGCGCGCCGCTGGTCTATCGCAACCAGAGCCTGTCGGTGCTCTCCGGCGTGCTGCCGCATGAGGAGCTCAAGCGCCGCCTGGCCGATGCCGATGCGGCGGTGATCATGAAACTGGGCCGCAACTTCCCCAAGGTGCGCCAGGTGCTGACCGAGCTCGGCCTTGACGGGCGCGCGCTGTACGTCGAGCGCGCGACCATGGCCAACCAGAAGATCGTCGCCCTGGACGCGGTCGACCCCCAGTCCTCGCCGTATTTCTCGCTGATCATCGTGCCGGGCGAAAGGTGGCAGGGATGACGGCGCGCAAGGCACCTGCCATCGTCGTGCTCGGCCCCGGCGCCCTGGCCACGGCGCGCAAGATCCAGCACCTGTATCCACAGGCTGCGGTGCATGGCCTGGCCGGCCGGGTCGAGGACGTCGGCAGCCTTTACGCTGACTTCGGCCAGACCCTGCGTGCGCTGTACCAGCAGGACACGCCGATCATCGCCCTGTGCGCCGCGGGCATTGTCATTCGCAGCCTGGCCAGCCTGCTCAGCGAAAAAGGCGTCGAGCCGCCGGTATTGGCGGTGGCCGAGGACGGCAGCGCCGTGGTGCCGCTGCTCGGTGGCCTGGGCGGCGTCAACGCCATGGCCCGCGAGATCGGCGCCGCGCTGGACGTGGCGGCGGCGATCACCACCAGCGGCGAGCTGCGCTTCGGCATCTGCCTGCTCAACCCGCCGCCGGGGTATGCCCTGGCTGACCTGGAGCAGGGCAAGCGCTTCGTCTCCGACCTGCTGGCGGGCGAAACGGTGCGCGTCGAAGGCGCCGCGCCCTGGCTGGATCAGGTGCAGCTGCCCAGCAGCGAGGCGGCCCAGCGGGTCATCCATGTCGGCTGCCAGGCACGCCCAGCCAGCCGCGATGAACTGGTGATCCATGCGCGCTCGGTGCTGGTGGCGGTCGATGCGAACCTGCCTGAGCTTGCCGACACGGTCCGCGATGCCTTGCGCACCGCCGGTATCGCTGAAGCCTCGCTCGCCTGCCTGCTGGCCAGCGACGCGCAAATGGCCGAGCCAGCGCTGCACGCCGCCGCCCAGGCTCTGGGTGTGGCCCTGCGTTTCGCCACAGCCGTCGACAGCCTGCACGCCCTCGCCCGCGAGGTGCTGCCGCAGGCCCAACTGTTACCTGAGACACAGCCTGGCGTGGCGATCGCCATTGCCCCCGTGCCCGTTGCGCCCGAGCAGATCGGACGCGCCCGTGGCCGCCTGGCCGTGATTGGCCTGGGCCCTGGCGCGGCCGAGCTCATGGTGCCAGCGGTCAAGGCCGAGCTGGCGCGGGCCGATGACGTGCTCGGCTACGAGACCTACGTGCGCATGGCTGGCCCGTTCCGCGACGATCAGGTGTTGCACTGCACCGACAACCGCGAAGAAATGCAGCGCGCGCGCCATGCCTTCGAGCTGGCCGCGCAAGGGCGCTCGGTGGTGGTGGTGTCCTCCGGTGATCCAGGCGTGTTCGCCATGGCCGCTGCCGTGCTCGAAGCCTTGCACGCATCCACCGATCCGGCGTGGCAGCGGGTCGAGCTGCAGATCCTGCCCGGTGTCTCCGCCTCCCTGGCCACGGCCGCCCAGGCCGGTGCACCGCTGGGGCATGACTTCTGCGTCATGTCGTTGTCGGACAACCTCAAGCCCTGGTCGATCATCGAAGCGCGCCTGGACCTCGCCGCCCAGGCCGACCTGGTGCTGGCGTTCTATAACCCAATCTCGCGCTCGCGGCCGTGGCAGCTGGGCCGCGCGCTGGAGATCGTGCGCCAGCATCGCGATGCGCAGACCCCTGTAGTCCTTGGGCGCGATATCGGTAGGCCTGGGCAGACCCTGAAGGTCGTCATCCTCGGCGAATTGCTGCCGGAAATGGTCGACATGCGCACCATGGTCCTGATCGGTTCCTCGACCACCTGCACCTTTGCCCGCGCCGATGGCGGGACGTGGGTCTATACCCCGCGCTGGTATCCCGTGGCCCCGTAACCCTGAGGGGGAAGGCTTTCGGGCCGGTCGTCGCGAGTGCTCCCGGTTAGTGTGAATGCCCCTGGAATGCAGGGGCATTTCCTAGCTGGAGTATTCAAGATGACTGACGATAACGAGATCCTGAGCAATGATTCCGCCGTCCTGGTGGAAGACTCCCTGATGGCGTTCGGTGCTGGCATGAGCTTGCAAAGCCGCACGGACGTGAAGAACGCCTTCCATTTCGCCTCGCTGGTGGCGAGCAAGCTGTTCGACCAGGAAAGGGACAGCCAGGCGTGGTATGACCAGTTTCTCAAGGTGATGCAGGACTGCGGCTGGGTGACGGGGCGACGCAGTTATGTGCGCGAGTCCTCCTCGTCCACCACGGTCACCGTGGGCGCGGTAGCGGCCAGGGTCCTGGGGACGGCCGGCAAGGCTGCACTGGGTGGCGCGATCGGCGAGGCACTGGGCTCGCTGGCGCAATCGGCCATGGATAAGCTGGGCCTGATCCAGGAAGAAAAGAAAGTCTTTGTGCGCAACAAGAAGGGCAAGGGCAATGGCATGGTCGGCTTGGGCGCCTGCATGGAAACCTCCGAAGGGGAGGTGGTCCTGGCCATGTGTTGCGTGGCGACGGCCGCGCCCGAGATCGACACCGATCTGCTGGGCATCGAATGGACCCTGGTGTCATCCGAGTACTACACCGGCACGGCGATACTGTCGTTCAACAAGACGCTGTACGACCGCGTGCGCAGCCATGTGGAAGAGAAACTCGGGGATCGCAGTATCAGCAATGTCCTTGAATACGACATCTGAGCGGCGAGCGGGCGGCGGCGAGGTGCCGTCGCTTTTTCTTTTCTGGATTCCGAGGTTTTCCCCCATGGACACAAGACAATGCGGCGTGAGCCTGCTGGCTGGCAGCGTGCTGCTGACTGACCACGCCATGCCCCAGTCGCAGCGCCAGGACGTCGCTGATGCACTGCTGTACGCGCAGTTGTTGGCCAACAAACACGCAGGGTCCCGATTCAATGACCATGCCACGTGGCACAAGGCTTACCGAGCGTCGCTGTCTGGCCTGGGCTGGATCGTGCTCGCGCAGTTCAACGATGCCAAACTCGCTTCGAGCATGACCTGGCTGGCTTCGTCGCAGCCGCTGCAGGCGTGGCTGGGCACGCGCGACATCGATGCCGATCGGCTGCTGGGCACGGCCTTGAAGGCGTTGCGGGGCAACGAGCTGGCGCAGCGTCATCTGTGCGCATTCACCCAGCGGCCAGACCCGGATGGCACCCAGGTCGCACTCGAACTGGGCATCGCCCGGCCTGGCCCAGAGGTCAACCTGTGCAGCATCGCCTTTCGCACGCGCCGAGGCTCGAACCAATCGCTGCTCGACACCCTTATCGAAGGGGATGAACTGCAAGGCGAAGTGCAGGTGCGGGGGCTGACGCTGCTGCTCGATGAGGCATTGCACGAGGCAAAGCGCGCCGAGCTGCATGCCCTGATGGCGGACAAGCAGCGTGAAGGCAATTACCGCCTCGATATCGGCCCGTGCCTGCAAGGAGAGCACCATGGATAAGCAACAGGCTGTCGTGCTCGGCGCCAGCCTCGTGGCGTTCCTGCCGGGGATGCCCCAGCAGCAGCGTGACTCGGTAAAGCTGGCCCTGGCCCTGGCCGAACGTGCCACGCGCAGCGCGTTCGATGAGGGTATGGTCAAGGACTGGCTGAGCTATTACCGCAACCAGCTGAGGTTCTATGGCTGGGATGCGGTGCCGCCGCAAGAAGCGCACTGGCCGAGCGTCGAACGGCCAGCGATCGTGGACCGGGCGTTGAGCACCATCGCGGCAAAGTCCAATGATCGCTTCGCCGAAGCCACGGGCGTGGCACTGCAACGCCTGACCGCCGATGCCGATACGTTGCTGCAGTTCGAGGGCTACGCCCGTACCCACGGGCATTTCCAGTTGCTGCCATGCGCGTCGTCCAGCGCCACCCGCGTGGACATGGTGATTTATCACGAGACCGGCTCAAGGTCGTTGTTCACGGCGGGCTTCCTGTCGCGGGACCAGCGCGCGCAGAACGTGCGGGCCGAACTGGTGCGTTTCAATACGCTGTTGTTCGACCAGCAGCACCGGCCAAGGGTGCAGAAGACCCTGCTGGAGGTGGCGTTGCGCAACCTGACCGAGTATGACCTCTAGGGCTGCGGCGTTCGATCTCAAGAACGACTCAATATTAATGCTGCGATTCAACCTGACGCTGATTGACCCAGTACTGGATCAGCTCGCGCAATTGCGATAGCTCCACCGGCTTTGCCATGTGCCCATCCATGCCGGCCAGAAGCGCGCGCTCCTTGTGCTCGGCGAGGATGTGGGCGGTCAACGCGACCACTGGGGTGCGCTGGCGCTGGGTGGCGGTTTCCCATGCGCGCAGCTGCTGGGTGGCGGAGAAGCCGTCGAGGATCGGCATCTCGCAGTCCATCAGCACCAGGTCGTAGTGCTGACGCTTCATCGCCCGCAGCGCTTCCTCGCCATTGCTGGCGGTGTCGGGCTCCAGGTTGAGCTTGCCGAGCATGCCGCGGATCACCTTGGTCGAGATACTGTTGTCCTCGGCCACCAGGACGCGGAAGTCCCCCGGCAGCTCCAGCGCAGGCGTGGTCCCGGTCGGCGGCGCAGGAGCAAGCTGAATCTTGCCGCGCTGGGCCAGCTCTTCGGCAAGGGTGGTCTTGAGGGTGTAGCCGGCGACCGGCTTGGCGAGGATCCGCTTGACCCCGGCATTGCGCGCGATGACCTTGCTCGGCGCGTTGCTGATACCGGTGAGCATTACCACCAGAATGTCGTGGTTCAAGCTTGGATCTTCCTTGATCTTGGCGGCCAGTTGCATGCCAGTCATGCCTGGCATGTTCTGGTCCAGCAGCACGGCATCGAAGTAGTCGCGCAGGTGTGCCTTGGTTCGCAGCAAGGCCAGGGCTTCCTTGCCCGAAGGCACCGCGCTGACGTTCATGCCCCAGGCGCTGCACTGCTGCACCAGTACCTTGCGGCAGGTGTCGTTGTCGTCCACCACCAGTACGCGAGCCTCGCGCAACGGGCCATCGAGGTCGGCGGGCGGCTGTTCCAGGCGCTGCGGGTCGAGGGGCAGGGTAAGCCAGAGGGTATTGCCCAGGCTGTGGCTGGTCTTGATACCGAACTCCCCCTGCATCAAGCCGATCAACTGCTTGGCGATCACCAGGCCCAGGTGCCCGCCGAGCTTGTTGCTGGAGAGGAAATGCCGGCTGTGCAACTCGGCCTGCAGCAGAGCCTCGCGCTCGGCCGGAGGCATTGGCGCGCCGCTGTCCTGCACGGCGATGCGCAGCCGCGGGGTTTCGCCACGCTGGTCGAGTGCCACCACCAGCAAGATCTCGCCCTGTTCGGTGTTCTTCAGTGCGTTGTCGAGCAGGCTCGAGAGGGCCTGGCGCAGGCGGGTTGGGTCGCCGCTGATCACGCGCGGCACCAAGGGCTGGGTAAAGCTGATCAGCTCGATGTTCTGCTGCTCGGCCTTGGCCCGAAAGATGCTCAGGCAGTCCTCGATCAGGGCGCTGAGGTCGAACTGCACGTCGTCCAGCTCGATCTGCCGGGACTCGAGCTTGGAGATGTCGAGGATCTCGTTGATCAGTGTGAGCAGCTCGTTGCCGGCACTGTGGATGGTCTGTACATAGTCGCGCTGCTTGACCGACAACGGCGTGCCCAGCAGCAGCTCGGTCATGCCCAGCACGCCGTTCATGGGCGTGCGGATTTCATGGCTGATCTTGGCCAGGAGCTCGGCCTTGGCATTGATCTCGGCATCGCTGGCGGCCAGGGCACGACTGGCGCTGACACGCTCTTCGCTGATCTTGCGCAGGCGCTCGCTCACCGCGAGGTTGAGCAGCACGCCGCTGACCACCGTCAGGCCCATCAGGATGCACAGCAACCAGGGCGTCGGGGTGCGGGTCAGGCCAAGCAGGGCCGGCAGCAGCACCAACCCGCCCAGGTTGAACACCAGCATGGCCAGAGTGAACAGGCGCGCGGGCCCATAGCCCTTGTAGCTGTGATAAGCCGCCACCAGCAGCATGGTCAGGCTGCCGATCGCCAGCAGGGCGTAGGTTGTCAGGTTCAGGGGCAGCGTGTCGACGAACAGCAGCAGCAAGCCGCTCAGGCTGGCGGCGAGCATTTCGCCCTGCAGCAGGCGATTGAGCCGCGGCTGCTGGCAGGGGGCGAAGAAATGCTGGGTGAAGTACAGCCCGACAAGGCCGGCCATCAGCAGCATCAGGTAGGCGGCGGGGGTCTGCGCGGTGTGCCAGAGGTGCCACCAGGGCCCGCTAAGGTTGAGCAGGATCAGGGCACTGAGCAGCATCAGGCAGTGATAGAGCGCCAGGACCAGGCAGGTGACGGCGTGCGAGTAGGCGAAGCGAATCAGGTTGTGCAGGATCAGCATCACCAGGCAGCCGAACAACAGGCCGAACAGCAGCGGCTGGGTCTGATTGGCGGCGGCCGCGGCGGCCGGTTCCAGGCTGATGGCCGGGCGCAGCTGGTGCTCGGACACCAGGCGCACATAGATATCCAGGGGCTGCGCGTGAGTGGGCAGGGGCAGCAGGTGATCGCTGCTGCGCAGGGACCGACTGCTGTTGTCGCCCTGGTGCCCATGGTGCAGCTGGCGCAGCAGGTGCTCACCGTTCAGGGCGTAGAGGTCGAGGCGAGAGAGGTCAGGAGCGAAGATGCGCAGCAGTTGCTCCTGCTCGCCAGGGGGAAGACGGTAGTGCAGCCACAAGGCCTGGTCAGGCATGGCGGCATCGAGCTCGTTCAGGCGCACGGGGCTGAACTGGTTACGGTAGCGCTCGGAGCGCACGTCGCTCAGTTGCAGGCTAGCCTGCTCGTCGAGCAAGGCCGTCCAGCCGCCGCCCTGGTCGGCCGCAACCGGAAGCAGGCAGAGCAAAGTCAGCAGGCTGACGGTCAGGGCAATGGCAATCCGAAGCCGACGCACGGCGAAATCCCTTCTTAGCTAAGTGCCGAGTGGTAACTATGCGCGGCGCGGCAAGGCGAAGGCAAGGCCCGGGCCTGGCCCTGTCGGCGACCGAAAGCCGTGCGCACCGGGCAACACGGCTTTTCGGGGCACGCTTACTGCTGGTGTTCTCCGCGCTCGCGAGCAATGGCGCGATAGCCGATGTCGGTGCGGTAGAAGCTGGCGTCCCAACTGACCTGCTCGGCCAGGCGGTAGGCCTGCTGCTGCGCCGCCTCGACGGTATCGCCCAGGGCAGTGGCACAGAGCACACGGCCGCCATTGGCAACCACGTGGCCATCCTTGAGCGCGGTACCGGCATGGAATACCTTGCCGGGCAGCTGGGCGGCGGCATCCAGACCGTTGATCGCCGCGCCTTTGCTGTAGTCGCCGGGGTAGCCACCGGCGGCCAGGACTACGCCCAGGCTCGGTTGTGGGTTCCACTGCGCCTCGACCTTGTCCAGGGCCTTGGCGAAAGCCGCCTCGATCAACAGGACCAGGCTCGACTCCAGGCGCAGCATGACTGGCTGGGTTTCCGGATCGCCGAAGCGGCAGTTGAACTCAATCAC
>JAEWGL010000188.1 GCA_023388335.1 Pseudomonadota bacterium
CAGACACATCGACCTGCGGGTAGGCCTTGAGGTAGTCGACGATACAGGGCATGACAAAGGCCCTGCCGAACAGCAAGGGCGCGGTAACCGAGAGGTTGCCCATGGGCGCGGCATTGACTCCGGCCGCGGCTTCGTTGGCCTCGTGGATACTGGCGAGTATGTTGCGGCTGTCTTCCAGGTAGCGGCTGCCCGCTTCGGTCAACCGGACGCTGCGGGTGGTGCGCAGCAGCAGCTTGACGCCGAGGGTCTGTTCCAAGGCGCCAACGGCACGGGTGACCGCCGCTGGCGAGATGCCCAGGCGGCGCGCGGCAGCGGCGAAACTTTCGAGCTCGCCCACCGCCACCAGCACTTTCATCAGGTGGATCTGGTCCATGCCCCGCCCCGGTCGTTGTCGTGGTGTGATTATTCGCGGGGCAAGCCTGTACCTACAAGGCCTGGATAAGACAATTGCTTTACCGCCAGCAGTACCGGCCTCTTCGCGGGCAAGCCCGCTCCCACAAGTATGAGGTGCATCCAGAGACATGTTCTCTGCGCGACAGCGCAGCCCAGCGGGCGGGGCGATCTCCCACGGACTTGCCCGCGAACAGGCCGCCGCGTCCAAGCGCTACAGGTCCAGCACCAAGGGTTGCACGGCATGCTCCACCTGGGCGGGGACGGCGCAACAGATCAGCACCGTGCCGTTTTCCGGTAGCTCTGCCGGTGGGTTCGGATAGTGGACCTGGCCGCTGACCAGCCGGGTTCTGCAGGTGCCGCACGAGCCTCCCCGGCAACTGAAGTCCGGCGACAGGCCTCGGCGCTCGGCCAGCTCCAGCAGGCTGCCACTGCCGGGCGACCAGCGCGCCTCCTTGGCCGATCCGGCGAAGTACACCGGCACCGGCACGTTGGCCGGCGGCGGTTGCAACAGGGTTGGTTGTCGCCCATCACCATGGCGTTTGAGGGTCGAAGGGCCGAAGGCTTCGGCATGGATGCGCGCATCCGCGACGTTCACCGCGCGCAGCCCTTCGTAGATGCTCTGGGTGAAGCTGCCAGGCCCGCACACATAGAAGTCATAGTCGTCCAGCGCCAGCCTAGACTTGATTGCCTCGATGCCAAGACGACCATGGATCTCGTAATCCTTGCCCCGCGCCGCCTGCGCCTCAGGCTGGCTTAGGGCACGGTACACACGCAGCAGGCCGCCGGGCCGCGCCAGCAAGGTGGCCAATTCGCTTTGAAACGGCAGGTCGTCGAGGCAACGAGCGCCGTGAAAAAGGTAAATCTGGCGTAGTCCTCGGCCCAGAACATTGCGCGCCAGCTGCTCGCGCAGCATGGCCATCAGCGGGGTAATACCCACTCCCGCGCCGATGAGGACGATGGGGCGGGTGCTTTCATCATCGAGCATGAAGCTGCCTGTGGGCAGCCGCACATCCAGCAGATCGCCCAGCGCGACCTGTTCATGCAGGTGCCGCGATGCAGCGCCCTGAGCCTTGACGCTGATGCGCAGATGACCGTCCGATGGCGCGCTGGAGAGGCTGTAGGTGCGAATAACCGGGGTCTCGCCTTGCAGGCGGATACGCACGGGGATGTGCTGTCCCGGCACGAACGGCACTGCTGCAGTGTCCGCAGGCTCAAGATAGAACGAGCGAATGTCGCGGCTTTCTTGCGCGATGCGCACCACCTTCCAGGCCAACCACTGCCGCTGCCGTTCGCTGTGCAGCAGACGCTGGTCGGCTTCGGCCCAGGTGCCGGTCATCAGGCTGGTGGGCGCGTACGCCTGGAAGTCCCAGCGCAACAACACGGCGGCCGGTCGCCACACCACCTGCTCGATCTCCAGCGTCCACAGCCGCTCGGCGCCTTCGAAGGCAGTGATCAACGGGCTGTCCAGCAGCACCTCGGTACGCCCGCACAGCTGCAGCACATTGCCGCTGGCGAAGTCGACGAACAACAGCCCGGCCTGCGGGTTGACCACCAGGTTACCGAGGGTGTTGAAGTGCAGGTTGCCCGCGTAGTCAGGGATCGTCAGGCAATTGCCTTCGACCTTGACGAAGCCGGCCCGCCCACCGCGGTGGGACACATCCACCGAGTGCTGGCCGCTGTCATGCTTGACGTAGCTGGCGACGAAAAAGGTGTCGGCACCCTCGATCATCGAAACCGCGCGTGCCTCCAAGGTCGTCGAGTCCTCGCGCGGCCCAGCAGGCTCAGCGACACGCGTGTAGGTGCGCAGCTGGATGTATTGCGGGCAGTTGCCGAACGAATGCTCCACCACCACGTCCAGCTGGTCGCCAGTGGCCTGACGGATTAGCCCATTGATGCGATTGCGCCGCCGGGTGTGCAGCTCGATGCCGAGCAGGCCAATGGCGGACCCGCAGGCAAGGCCCGGCGTCGCCGGGTCGTCGTGCTTCAGGTGCGCCCTGATCGCCAGCTGGCGTGGATCAGGCGATGTGACAAAGCCTTTTGGCCCTTCGATCAAGGTCGCCCAAGGCTTGCCGCTGGGGTCCACTGCACCTGCGACCATGAACGGCAACTGATGATAGAACGCCCGGTGCTGGTCGGGCATGTAATCGCGAATGGCCTTCTGGCCGAGGACCTCCATGCGCTCTGACACGCCAACTTTGTCCTGCAATTCTTTTTCGCCGGCGTGCCAGGGCGATGTGCGATGCCTGGGGAGCTGATGCATGGCGGCATACCTCGCGGCTGTAGCTTGAATCAGCCTTCAGCCTGAAGGCCGACGGCAGTGCGTGGCATGGGCACGAACCTGGGCAGCGACTCGATCCGCGTCAACCAGGCGCGCACATTGGGATAAGGCTGGAGCGAGACGTTGCCTTCAGGCGCGTGGGCGATGTAGGAATAGTTGGCGATATCGGCGATGGTCGATTCGGAACCGGCAAGGTAAGGCGATCTGGCCAGTTCGCTGTCCATGACGTTTAGCAGCGTGTGGGCGCGGACGATGACTTCTTCGGTGTTGAATGACGCCCCGAACACGGTGACCAACCGGGCCGCGGCGGGGCCGTAGGCGAGCGGGCCGGCCGCCATCGACAGCCAACGTTGCACTCGCGCGGCAGCCACAGGCTCCTCCGGCAACCAGCGGCCCTCGTCGTAGGTCTTGGCCAGGTAGACCAGGATGGCGTTGGAGTCGGCGATGACAGTGCCGTTGTCATCGAT
>JAEWGL010000191.1 GCA_023388335.1 Pseudomonadota bacterium
CCACCGAGGCGGAGAACTGCAAGGTGCTGACCGTGGCGAACAGCAAGGTGTGGTAGCGCACTACATCGGGGTCGGCCGGCTCACCGGTCAGCGCCTGATAATGCCGATACAGCGCGGCGAAGCTGTCACCCAAGGGTTCGTAATTGTCGCGCATGCGTGCCGAAGCCAGGTCGGCTAGCGGGTCGCCGATCATCGCAAACTCAAAGTCGTACAGCCCATGCACCTGGCCGTTTTCGAACAAAAACTGCCCCGAGTCGTACTGCACGAAACCCGGTTGGATGCGATGCTGCGGCACATTACGCCGCAGCCAGCCGAGGGCGAACTCCGCCAAGGGCTGCGCGCAGGTCTTGTTGCGCGCATACAACGGGTAGTAGGCATGCAGGCCTGCCAGGGCGATGTCCTCGGCAGTGCGCGGCAACTCGATTCCCTGCTCGACAAACGGCTGCAGCGGCAACTGGTGCATGCGCGCCATGGCCGCCACCCACTGGCGCGCGACACTGTGGCGCTCGGCGTCGTCCTTGGCCGTGGTGACGTCGCGGCTGCCGGGCACCAGCTCCATGATGATGGCCTGGGGGTCGTCGCACATTCCGTAGATATGCGGCGCTGGTACGCCCTGCTGTCTGAGCAGCGTAAGGATATCCGCCTCGCGGCGCAGTTCCGGAAACGGGCTGACATCACCGCCGCGCTCGCCACGAATGTGCAGGTGCAGGGTTTCGTCGCCGCGTTGCAGTTCCAGGTTCCAGGCCGGACGCCAGCGCAACAGGCGCTGCATGGTCGTGATCTTGCCGCCCAGAAGCCCTTCGACGAAGGTGCGCAGCTTTGCCTCGACGGCGTCGGCCGTCGAGTTCTCGGTAGTTTGCATGTCGATCTCCATCAGGCGCTGAAAGCCAGCGCCGCTCTCAATTGGTGTTGGCAACAGCAGCGTCAGGGCCGCCGACGTCCCCCAGCGGTACGCCTTTTTTCTTCGCCAGGTCGGCGGTATCGAGGTACTCACGCCAGGCGCAGATCAGGCCTTGTTCATCCAGTTCGTAGACCGCCACCATTGAGTGCGGCATCGGCACGCCATTGCTGACGCAGTAATCATCACGCTCGGTCATCACCAACCGATCCGAAGACACGATGTGCCGGGTGGTGCAGCGGTTGTTCGTGACATAGCTCATCTGCCGTTCTATTTCCCGGCGCAGCGCCGCACGCCCGCGGATCACCGGACCGCCGGGCACCCACAATTGCCACACGGCATCCTCGGCAAAGGTCGCCATGATGCGTTCGATATCCGGCCGGCTAGCGTCGGAGCCATCGCCCCAGGCTGCCAGCATGTCGAGAATGAAATGTTCCTGTTCGAGGGCCATGCAGCCGGCTCCTGTGTCGAGATGGGAAAAGTCAGGCCGAGGCCTGGGGCAGCAAGAAGTTACGTACCACCGGCACCATCGGCGTGCCGCAGCTCATGCCGCCGTCGACGCGCATCAAGGTGCCGTTGACGTAGGCGGCATCGTCACTGGCCAGGAACGCAGCCATCGCGGCAATGTCGCGCGGCTCGCCCAACTGGGGTACGTTCTGCAGGTCGAGGAAGGCCGTCTGCATGGCCTCATTGGCCCAGCTTTCCATGGCGGGCGTACGAATCACGCCGGGCAGGATGCCGTTGCAGCGGATGCCGCGTTTGCCAAATGTCGCAGCGATGGTTTGCACGTACCAGTTCAACGCGGCCTTGGATGCGCCATAGCTGAACTGCGAGATCTCGCCGGCAATCGAGCTGGTGGAAGAGGTAAACAGAATCGAGCCACTGCCCTGGGCGAGCATGTGCGGCAATGCGTATTTGCACGCCAGTACCCCGCCCAGCACGTTCACGCGCATGCAGTCGTAGAACAGCTCGGTATTAAAGTTGATGAAGTCGATATCACGGGTGGTCGCCGGGTTGCGATACACCGCATTGTTGAACAGCACGTCGATATGCCCGAAGGTCTGCGCCGTGGTCTCGATCATCTGCCGCAGCTGGTTTTCGTCGCCGACATCGACCTCCAGGGCCAAGGCGTGCGTGCCGATTTGCGCGGCTACGGCCTGGGCCGATTCGAGGAACAGGTCAGTCACCACCACTGTGGCGCCCTCCTCGGCAAACCGTAATGCCGAGGCGCGGCCGATGCCGCTGCCTGCGCCGGTTATCACGCAGACTTTGCCATCCAGGCGGTTTGAAAGCTGGCTCATAAAGTATTCTCGCAATCAGGTAAAAAAACGGCGCCCCGCACGACGCCGTAAAGGAGCGTCGGGTCAGCGCGTCTGGCCGCCGGCGATGGTCTGTGGGTTGGCCTCGCGCTCGGAAACCGGCGCAGCGCGGTAGCGTGTCGGGCCGTTGCCGAACATGCCGTATTGGTCACGGGTGAAGTCGTACAGCGCGTAGGAATCCTGCTGCGGGTTGTTGGGCTTGCCGTAGGCCTCGATGTTGAACTGCGAGCCGGTACGGAACAGCGCACCGCTGTCATCCCAGGCGTCATACACCGCAGCGCCGAAGGTGTCCTCGTCGATGTAGTAGCGGCGCTTCTTGTGGGCATGACGCACACCGTCCTTGCGGGTCGCGTCAACCACCCACACCCGGTGCAATTCCCAACGCTCGCAATCGGGGTTGATGTGCTTGGGCATGAGTTTCTTATCCATGTCGCAGCCCCATTTCAGCGTGTAGTTGCTGTAGGGAATGAACATCTCCTGCTTGCCCACCAGCTTCCAGTCGAAGCGATCCATTTTTCCAGAGAACAGGAAGATTTCGTCATAGAACGCCACCCCGCCAAACGCCGAGTTGGGGGTGTCGTAGTTGAATTCCGGGGCCTTGCGCACACGCCGCTGGCCGGTGCTGTAGCTCCAGGCATAACGCGCGTTGGCGACGGGATCCAGATAGTCCCAATAACCAGAGGCCTGCCCGGCCGTGCGCGCCGGTGCGACGATAAACGACCAGATACGCTGGGCGATCTTCGGATCGCGCCCCGCCACGTCCATTTGATAGAAGGGCTTTTCACCGGTGGAGCGGTTGGTGTTGGTCAGCGTCGGGTGACCCTGGTTGACCACATAGGCGCTGTGGTTCCAGTCCCAGCCGTTGACCCCCTGATAGTTGAGGATGTAGTTCCACATCACCTCGCGCCCATCCTTGGGCAGCGGGAATGGCAGCCCACCGCGGCAACCCTCGCTGATCGACAAGCCATCGTTTTCGGTCCGACAATCCTGACGACTGGCGTTGCGCTGGCTGGCAGCCAGGAAATTGGCCGGAAACGTCGCCGTACGGTGAGTGGGGTACACCTCCAGGTAATACGTCGTCGGGTTCTGCTTAAGCAACTGCACCTGCCCGGCGGCCAACTGATCCTTGTACTGATCAACGTTCGCAGCCGTAATGCGCAAGCGCGGCTTCTCCCCGGCAAACGGATTGGGCCAATTCCCATCACCCGGCACTAACCCCGCCGGCACCTTCAAACCCCCGTCATACGCCGGAATCGTCCCCGCCGCATTTCCTGCCACAATCGCACCAAACGGCGTGAGCTTGCCCCCAAGATCGGCAACCGAATAGCCATCATCCGCTGCTGCAGAAGCAGCGAAAACTAAAGCCAACAAACCAGCACTCACACCACTGACAATCCTTACAAAATCAGCTAGACACCCAGCCACCTGCAGATGCAGATGCCCCAGCTTTTGATCTGGCTTTTGCTCTGCTTCTGATCTCAACCGCCCCCTAAAACCACGCTGCCCGAACGCAGGCTTGAATCCGTGGGCCCACGGATTCAAGCCTGCGTTCGGGCATGTCGAGCTTAGGTGAGACACCGATCGGTGGGTCGAGGACCTTTTGGTTGCTTTTGGGTCCTTCCAAAAGTGACCCACTGTAAGAGCGGAACCATAAGCCGCCGTTACCGCAGCAACGGATATGTACTCCGTCGCAGCATTCAGACCGACCGACACACCGCTATCGCGAGCAAGCCTGCTCCCACATTTGGGCCGAGGTGAATCAGCAACCAATCCTTCGAAATCAACCGTCATAACGCTCTCCGTTCAAGTGAAGTCGCTGCATTACTTTGCAAGGAGTATCAGAAGGCAGTACTGAGGCTCAGCGACACCCAATTACGGTCCGTAAGCCCTACATCCCCGCTCCCCCCAACCACCGTCTTACCCATCCCTGGCACATTCGCGTACTTACGCTCACTGCCATAACCGATGTATGACAAGGTCACATCAAAGCGCTCGTCATAGGTCCCTTTGATCCCGACCTTCCAGGTGTATTTGCCTTCGCTTCCACCGCCCGTGGCAGCATTGCCGTAAACGCCGTAGTCCACACTCATCGGCGCAGACAGGTTCCAGCCGGGAAATACCCCCAGCCATTGCGGCGTGAAACTGACCGCCATGCCGACATAGTTTTTGGTCGCACAGCCATAATGCTTGTCCTGCCCGGCCGGGCACCCGCCGTACCCCTCGCCCTTGAACACTTCCGCGTGTTCAGTCACCCGTTGCACATGGCTGAACGCGGTCTCGACGATCAGGTTGCCGGTGTCGAAATACGCCGTGCGCGGCAGCAACCACAAGCCGTTGACCACCATGTGCCAGGTATCGCCACGGGCGCCTTCGTTATCGACGGTGCTGATGTTGCTGGAGATCAGCGAAGTGTTCTGCCGGTACGACAGGTCCACGCCCAGGGAGCCGCCGCCCAGCAGCGGCCCGGCGGAAAAGCCCAGGCCGTAGAGCTTGACATCCTTGGGATACACGTAACGCGCAAAGGTCGGCGCCACTTGCAGGCCCCAGGGGTTGTAGTCGGCAAATTCGCGGTAGTACAGGCTCACATCCGAGTGCAGCCAGTCCAGGCTGTAGGTGCCCATCACGCCCCAGTTGCCGGCGTTTTTAGGCTTGAGCGGGTCCACCAGAGGCCGCGTCACACCGTTGAGCAACGGCAACTGGTTCGGCCCCTGCAACGCCACGTCGGCCGAGGCCAGGTAGGTGCCGCCCTCCGGTGCCCGGGTGGTGTCCCACTCGAAAAAATATTGCGCCGCCACCGACAACTTGTCGGTGATTTGCGCCTGGGTGGACAGCTGCGTCAGCGGCAGGAAGATCTCGCGGGTTTCGGTCCCCGGGTTGCTCACGGCCTTGCGCCCGTCCAACGGTGCCTGCGAGTAGGAGATCGCGTGCCCGGCGATCAACAGGCCGTTGCCCCAATACACGGTATGGCGCCCGGCGCGCACACTGACCGGAATTTCACCCAGGTCAAACCGGGTGAACGCGAAGGCGTCCAGCAATTCGCCACTGGGACCACGGTGATAGCGCTTGGTAAAGCCGGAATAGTGACCATCGCGGTAGCTGGGCGTGCTCGGACCGGGAACGGCGCCGGGGTAATAGACATTGCCGTCGGTGGTCTTAACGTCGGTATCGTCATAAGCCTGGTCGTACCACGCCGCGCCACTGATGCGCACACCGTGATATTGCCTGTAGGCCACCTCCAGTTCGCTCATCAGGTCGACGCGGTTGGTCACCACGTCGCCGCGATCGAACTTGGCATCCGACTCGTCATAGCTCGCGTTACGCGCCAGCGCCGAGTCGCGTGCCTCGGCCCGCAGGCCCAGGTTGTAACGCACGGTATTGTCCCAGCGGGCAGACAAGTCCGGGTTGCCGGTATCGATCTCGGCAGCCTGGGTCATACCGGCGGACACGGCTCCGGTACTCAGGCTGATCCAGAGAGCCAGCCGCAGCGGCTTCAGTTTTGGGTTGCTCATCAACACTCCCGTCACATTATTGTTATTGGCAGCCGAGGGCTGTGGGTTTCGTTGTGAACAGCAGTAAACGGTACGCGGCGACGCCTCACAACGCGCAACGCTATTGCCCAAGTGCGTTTTGCTATTGCTCAAATGCAGCCGCCCCGACGCGCGCGTCCAGGTATCTGAAAAGCCAATACCTGCGGGGTGTTTTTGTGATTTTACGATGCCAGGCGCGCTGCCTAGACTGCGGCTAACAAGGCCACGCCGTGCTCCCGGCGCCGCCATAAAAATAAAGCCTGGAGGATTCACATGAGTGCCGCCCCGTCCTTGGACGACAAGTACACCCAGCACAGCGGAAACGTTTTGCTCACCGGGATCCAGGCGCTGGTGCGCTTGCCCCTGATGCAGCGTCAGCGCGATCAGGCCAACGGCCTGAATACCGCGGGGTTCATTTCCGGCTATCGCGGTTCGCCATTGGGTGGTTTCGACCAGGCCCTGTGGAAGGCACGTGACTACCTCAAGACGCACCACACGGTGTTCCACCCCGGCATGAACGAAGACCTCGCCGCCACCTCGATCTGGGGTACACAGCAGGTCAATCTGTTCGAAGGCGCCACCTATGATGGCGTGTTCGGGATGTGGTACGGCAAGGGCCCCGGCGTGGACCGTTGTGGTGATGTATTCCGCCACGCGAATGCCGCGGGCACTTCACCCTTTGGCGGTGTACTGGCCATTGCCGGCGATGACCACGGCGCCCGTTCTTCTTCCCTGCCCCACCAGACCGAACACATCTTCAAGGCCGTGATGATGCCGGTATTGGCGCCTTCCGGCGTACAGGAGTACCTGGACTACGGCATGCATGGCTGGGCCATGTCG
>JAEWGL010000196.1 GCA_023388335.1 Pseudomonadota bacterium
GAGCAGATCCAGGGCGCGCTGGTCGGTATCGCCATGGTGCTCTCGGCGGTACTGCTGCCGATGGCCTTCTTCGGCGGCTCCACCGGTGTGATCTACCGGCAGTTCTCGATCACCATCGTCTCGGCCATGGGCCTGTCGGTACTGGTGGCGCTGATCTTCACCCCGGCACTCTGCGCAACCATGCTCAAGCCGGTGAAGAAGGGCGAGCACCATGTGGCCAAGGGCGGTTTCTTCGGCTGGTTCAACCGTACCTTCGACCGTGGCGTGCTCGGCTACGAGCGCAGCGTCGGCAGCATCCTGCGCAACAAGCTTCCCTACTTCCTGGCCTATGCGCTGATCGTCGTGGGCATGATCTGGCTGTTCATGCGCATCCCGACCGCGTTCCTGCCAGAAGAAGACCAGGGTGTGTTGTTTGCCCAAGTACAGACCCCGGCCGGTTCCAGTGCCGAACGCACCCAGACCGTGGTCGACCAGATGCGCGAATACCTGCTCAAGGACGAAGCCGATACCGTGTCCTCGGTGTTCACCGTCACCGGCTTCAACTTCGCCGGCCGTGGCCAGAGCTCGGGCATGGCGTTCATCATGCTCAAGCCCTGGGAGGAACGTTCTTCGGAAAACAGCGTGTTCAACCTGGCCACCCGTGCGCAGCAGCACTTCTTCACGTTCCGCGATGCGATGGTGTTCGCCTTCGCCCCGCCGGCGGTACTCGAACTGGGTAACGCCACCGGCTTCGACGTGTTCCTCCAGGACCGCGCCGGTGTCGGCCACGAGAAGCTGATGGATGCGCGCAACGAGTTCCTCGCCAAGGCCTCGCAGAGCAAGATCCTCGCCGGGGTCCGTCCGAACGGCCTGAACGACGAGCCGCAGTACCAGTTGACCGTCGACGACGAACGCGCCAGCGCGCTGGGCGTGACCATCGCCGACATCAACAACACCCTGTCGGTTGCCCTGGGCGGCAGCTACGTCAACGACTTCATCGACCGCGGTAGGGTGAAGAAGGTCTACATCCAAGGTGAGGCCAGCGCGCGCATGAGCCCTGAAGACCTGCAGAAATGGTACGTGCGCAACGGCGTCGGCGAGATGGTGCCCTTCTCCTCCTTCGCCAGCGGCGAATGGACCTACGGTTCGCCCAAACTGTCGCGCTACAACGGTGTTGAAGCAGTCGAGGTCCTCGGTGCTCCGGCGCCGGGCTACAGTACCGGTGAGGCCATGGCCGAAGTCGAGCGCATCGCTGGCGAATTGCCCGATGGTATCGGCTACGCCTGGACGGGCATGTCGTACGAGGAGAAGCTTTCCGGATCGCAGATGCCGGCGCTGTTCGCCCTGTCGCTGTTGTTCGTCTTCCTTTCCCTGGCAGCGCTGTACGAAAGCTGGTCGATCCCAATCGCGGTCGTGCTGGTGGTGCCGCTGGGTATCATCGGTGCGCTGATGGCGGCGAGCATGCGCGGGCTGTCCAACGACGTGTACTTCCTCGTCGGCCTGCTGACCACCATCGGCCTGGCGGCGAAGAACGCTATCCTGATCGTCGAGTTCGCCAAGGAGCTGCACGAGCAGGGCCGCAGCCTGGTCGACGCGGCGATCGAGGCCTGCCGCATGCGTCTGCGTCCGATCATCATGACCTCGCTGGCCTTCATCCTCGGCGTGGTACCTTTGACCATCGCCAGCGGCGCAGGCTCGGGTAGCCAGCATGCCATCGGTACCGGGGTGATCGGCGGCATGATCACCGCGACTGTCCTGGCCATCTTCTGGGTACCCTTGTTCTTCGTTAGCGTGTCGTCGCTGTTCGGCAGCAAGAAGCCGGAAACCGATGCCACCCCTGAAACTCCACGCTATGAGGCTGGGCAATGAGTAAGTCCCTGTTATCCCTGGCGGTCACTGCCTTCATCCTGGGCGGCTGCTCGCTGATTCCCGACTACCAGACCCCCGAGGCGCCGGTGGCCGCCCAGTGGCCGCAAGGCCCTGCGTACTCGCCGACCGAGTCGGCGGAAGTGGCCGCGGCCGAGCAGGGCTGGCGCCAGTTCTTCAACGACCCGGCCCTGCAGCAACTGATCCAGACTTCGCTGGTCAACAACCGCGATCTGCGTGTCGCTGCCCTGAACATCGACGCCTACCGGGCGCAGTACCGCATCCAGCGGGCCGACTTGTTCCCGGCGGTCTCGGCCACCGGCAGCGGCACCCGTCAGCGAGTGCCGGCAGACATGTCGCAGACCGGGCAACCGGGCATCACCAGCCAGTACTCGGCCACCCTGGGCGTCAGCGCCTATGAGCTGGACCTGTTCGGCCGGGTCCGCAGCCTGAGCCAGCAAGCGCTGGAGACCTACCTGTCGAGTGAAGAGGCGCGCCGCTCCACGCAGATCAGCCTGGTCGCCAGCGTGGCCAACGCTTACTACACCTGGCAGGCCGACCAGGCACTGCTAAAACTGACCGAAGACACCCTCAAGAACTACGAGCAAAGCTTCGCGCTGACCAGCCGTAGCAATGAAGTCGGTGTTGCCTCGGCACTGGACCTGAGCCAGGCCCGCACCGCTGTCGAAGGCGCGCGGGTCAAGCTGGCGCAGTACCAACGCCTGGTCGCCCAGGACCTGAACAGCCTGACCGTGCTGCTGGGCACCGGCGTGCCGAACAACCTGCCGGCACCGCTCAAGCTCGATGCCGATCAACTGGCCAAGATCCCGGCCGGCCTGCCCTCGGACCTGTTGCAGCGTCGCCCGGACATCCAGGAAGCCGAGCACCTGCTCAAGGCCGCCAATGCCAACATCGGCGCGGCCCGGGCCGCCTTCTTCCCAAGCATCAGCCTGACCGCCAACGCCGGCACCCTGAGTTCGGACATGGACGGGCTGTTCAAGGGTGGTTCGGGTACCTGGCTGTTCCAGCCGCAGATCAACCTGCCAATCTTCACCGCCGGTAGCCTGCGCGCCAGCCTCGACTACTCGAAGATTCAAAAGGACATCAACGTCGCTCAGTACGAGAAGACCATTCAGACCGCCTTCCAGGAAGTGTCCGATGGCCTCGCCGCACGCAAGACCTTCGAGGAGCAGTTGCAGGCGCAGCGCGACCTGGTGGCTGCCAACCAGGACTACTACCGCCTGGCCGAACGCCGCTATCGCATTGGCATCGACAGCAACCTGACCTTCCTCGACGCGCAGCGCAACCTGTTCAGTGCCCAGCAGGCCCTGATCAGCGACCGCCTCTCGCAGCTGACCAGCGAAGTCAATCTGTACAAGGCCCTGGGTGGCGGCTGGTATGAACGTACCGGCCAGGCCAACCAGCAAGCCGCGCTGCAGACGCCCAGAGGCTGATCGATCCGCGGAATGACAAGCCCACCCTTTGCGGTGGGCTTTTTTGTGGGCCGATGAGAGTGCTTGTGTTAAGTCCTCCAGCACCCTTGGGATTGGGCGCTACTCGACCTCCAAGGCGCATAGGCCCACGGCATACAGGCCCAATTACGTTCGGTTACCGCCCCCTTCCGCTCCCCCCGAATTGCCTCCCCTCCTTCCTTTTCGCACCATCGCAGCACCACGCCCCAGCCCCATAAAAACAAGAGATCTTCAAGCGATGAGCATCCCGCACCCCGCCCGCCCGCTGCTGCCTGGCCTGTTGGCCATGTCCTGCGCCCTGCCCGCCCTGGCCGCCGACGACGGCTTTTTCGAGGGCGCCAAGGCCGGCCTCAGCCTGCGCAATTTCTACCTCAACCGCAACTTCGTCGACCCGGCCACCCCCCAGGGCAAGGCCGAGGAATGGACGCAGAGCTTCATCCTGGACGCCCGCTCAGGCTTCACCCAAGGCACCCTGGGCTTCGGCGTGGATGTGCTGGGCCTGTACGCGGTCAAGCTCGACGGTGGCCGCGGCACCGCTGGCACCCACCTGCTACCGGTGCACGACGACGGACGGCCGGCGGACGACTTCGGTCGCCTGGGCGTGGCCTTCAAGGCCCGGCTGTCGCAGACCGAGCTGAAGGTTGGCGAGTGGATGCCGGTGCTGCCAATCCTGCGTATCGACGATGGCCGGTCGTTGCCGCAGACGTTTCGCGGTGGCCAGCTCACTTCCCGTGAAATCGACCGCCTGACCCTCTATGCCGGGCAGTTTCGCGGCAACAGCCCGCGCAACGATGCGAGCATGGAAGACATGTCGCTCAATGGCCGCGCCGCATTCACCTCGGACCGTTTCAACTTCGCCGCAGGCGAGTACACCTTCAATGACAAGCGCACCGTGATCGGCCTTTGGGACGCGCAGCTCAAGGACATCTATCGCCAGCAGTACGTCAACCTGATGCACAGCCAGCCGCTGGGCGACTGGGCCCTGGGTGCCAATCTCGGTTACTTCATAGGCAAGGAAGACGGCGCCGAGCGCGCCGGCAAACTCGACAACCGTACCGCCTCGGCGATGCTCTCGGCGCGTCACGGTGGCCACACGCTGTATGTCGGGCTGCAGAAGGTCAGCGGCGACGATGCCTGGCTGCGGGTCAATGGCACAAGCGGCGGTACCTTGGCCAACGACAGCTACAACGCCAGCTTCGATAACGCCGGCGAACGCTCTTGGCAACTGCGCCACGACTTCAACTTCGTTGCCGTCGGTATACCGGGCCTGACCCTGATGAACCGCTACATCAAGGGCGACAACGTGCAGGCAGGGGGGCGCAGCGACGGCAAGGAATGGGCTCGGGAAACCGAACTGGCCTATGTGGTCCAGGCCGGCGCACTCAAGGACCTCTCGGTCAAGTGGCGCAACTCGACCATGCGCCGCGACTTCAGCACCAACGCGTTCGACGAAAACCGCCTGATCATCGGCTACCCGCTCAATCTCTTGTAGAGCCCGCTAGGCGGCGTCATGGTGCCGCCTCTATGCTTATAAATAAATCATATAAAAAAATACAAAATACTTTATTGACGATATATGTAACAAAAGCTAAAACGAGGCCTGACTCATTTCGCAGAGCCCCGACATGGACCTTCGTCAACTGCGCTACTTCATCGCCCTGACCGAGTACCGCAGTTTCGTGCGCGCCGCCGATGCGATGGGCATTACCCAACCAGCTTTCAGCCGCGCCATACAGGGCTTGGAACAGGAGCTGGGCTGCCAACTGGTGGACCGCGCCAGCAAGGCCCTGCCAACCACGCCCGAGGGGCAGATGGTCCTGCAGCATGCGCGGCGGCTGGTCCAGGGCGCCTTGCAACTGAGCAACGATGTGCTGCAGATGACCAAGCTCGACGCCGGCGAACTGCACTTTGGCTGCGGTCCGGCCTTGGCGGCGCAGTTGGTGCCCGACGCGCTTGGGCACTTCATCGAACGCCACCCGGGGATACGCACTCGCCTGCAGGTCGATAATGCCGAGCGGCTCGGCCAGGCGCTGCGGCGCGAGCAGATCGAGTTCTTCGTCGACGATATCCGTCCTTTCGAGGCCGACCCGAACTTCCAGACCGCGCCCCTGAACCCTCGCCCCGGCCTGTTCTTCTGTCGTCCGGGCCACCCGCTGCTGGGCAAGGACAGCCTGTCGACCAACGACCTGTTCGCCTACCCGCTGGTCAGCGCCCTGCTCACCCCCGGTGTGCGCAAGCGCCTGGCCAACCTCAGCGGGCGCAGCGACTTCACCCCGCACCTGCAGACCGAGCACCTGGCGATCCTGCGCAGCGTGGTACTGGCCAGTAACGCCATTGGCAACGCCAGCGAAGAGGCCCTTGCCGATGATCTGACCGACGGCCGAGTGGTGCGCCTGCACTGGCGCAACCTGCCGCCTGGGCTCGAAGTGCTGAGCGTGCGCTGCGGCGTCATCAGTCGCAGCGGCTACAGGCTCTCACCCGCGGCCCGGGCGATGATCGACACACTGGTCAGCCTCGATACCCAGCCCCGGGCGAGCGACGCTACCCCGCGCTCAGCAGGCAGCACAGGCCGGGGCGCGGATCATAGGCTGCGCTGATAGCCGGGCATCAGCGCGGCGCGGTTACGGGAGCGTTGGCCAGGCGCTATGCTCAGATGAGCCCCATGGAGGAACCCCATGAAAAGCCTCGTCGAACACCTGAGCCACTATGCGACCTATCATCGTGATCCACGCAACATCGTCACGCATTTCGTCGGTATCCCACTGATCGTGCTGGCGGTGACCATCCTGCTCTCACGGCCCGGCTGGGCGCTGGGCGGGATGTGGCTGTCGCCAGCGCTGCTGGTCGCGGCGGCTTCGGTCTGGTTC
>JAEWGL010000010.1 GCA_023388335.1 Pseudomonadota bacterium
GCCCTGGGTGACCCATCTGGGCAGACGCCAATGTTCAGCCACCGCCTGGCACAACTGCAGAATGCGTACGCCGAACAACTCCTGCTCGACGAGGCCGGCGTCTTCGCCCTTGTGGATAACCCGCAGCTCCCAGCTGTCGAGCAGCTTGGGGTGAGTCATGGCCAACGGCCAAAGCGGCGACAGGAACAGCAGGCTACCCCAGTGGATTTCTTGCCACAGGCGCGCCAGGCGGCTGGCGAACAGGCCGCTGGCCTGTTGGCTGGCGTGCTGGCTGATCATCTGGAATTGGCGCAGCACCGGCGCAATGTCCTGGGCCGGCACGGCTGGCAGGCGTGCCAGCAACTCGCAGGTGTGGGCCAGGCCCAGCCGGTTGAGGGCGATCTCGAGGCTTTCGGCAGGTTCCGCCAGGCTGGCGTTGGCCGGATGATTGGCCTCGCGCATGACGCTGAGCACCAGCGCGGGACTGTCCTGCATGAGTTCGGCAATGTCGCGCAGCGAGCGGCGGCTGTCGTTGATGGCAGCCTGGACCCGGTCGTGGCTGGCCTTTGGAACAGGCAAACGCACCGCGTCGAGCAGTTTTACCCACGCTTGGAGTGTAGGGGGGATCTGAGTGGGTTCCGGGCTTTCGATTGGCATTTTGACATCAGCTCAAACTGGCTTTTCGCTTTGACTGGCTACAGTCTCGCGCAGTTCTGCCGATAAGTAGAAGAAGAGTTTACAAGCTCCCGTCCCCGACCCTGTCCACGACCGCAAGTGCTTTGAATCTATGGCTAAAATTATCGGCATTATTGTCGTATTCGCGAGTGTTCTCGGCGGATATGTGTTGTCTCATGGCAAGATTGCAGCGCTGATCCAGCCTTTCGAGGTGCTGATCATCGGCGGCGCGGCTTTCGGCGCGTTCCTTCAGGCCAACCCTGGCTACATGACCCTGCACGTCATCAAGAAGTCGCTGAAGATGTTCGGTTCGCGCTTCTCCCATACCTTCTACCTGGAGGTGCTGGGCCTGGTCTACGAGATCCTCAACAAGAGTCGCCGCGAAGGCATGATGGCCATCGAAAGCGACATCGAGGAGCCCTCCGAAAGCCCGATCTTCGCCAAATACCCGGCCGTGCTCGGTGACGAGCGCATGACCGCCTACATCTGCGACTACCTGCGCATCATGTCCACCGGCAACATGGCGCCGCACGAACTCGAAAGCCTGTTCGACATGGAGCTGCTGAGCATGAAGGAAGAACTCGAGCACCCATCCCACGCGGTGACCGGGATCGCTGACGGCATGCCTGGTTTCGGGATCGTGGCCGCGGTACTGGGTATCGTGGTGACCATGGCCTCGCTGGGCGAGGGCGACCAGGCCGCGATCGGCATGCACGTCGGTGCGGCACTGGTTGGTACGTTCTTCGGTATCCTGGCGGCCTATGGCTTCTTCGGTCCGCTGGCCACGTCCCTGGCGCACGACGCCAAGGAAGAGGTCAACCTGTACGAAGCCATCAAGGCCTCGCTGGTGGCTTCGGCGTCCGGCATGCCGCCATCGCTTGCCGTAGAGTTCGGGCGCAAGGTGCTGTACCCCAGGCATCGTCCGAACTTCGCCGAGCTGGAACAAGTGGTTCGCGGTCGCTGAGTCATGGAAAACAATCAGCCGATTATCATCAAGCGCGTCAAACGCTTTGCCGCCCGCCATCATGGTGGTGGCTGGAAGATCGCCTTCGCCGATTTCGCCACGGCGATGATGGCGTTCTTCCTCGTCCTGTGGTTGCTGTCCACGGCCACGCCTGAGCAGAAGATCGCCATCGCCGGCTACTTCAAGGACCCGATCGGCTTCTCCGAGAGCGGCACGCCCTACATCATCGACCTGGGTGGGACGCCCAAGCTTGCGCCGGAAAGGACCATCAACCCGCAAGAGAAATCCGAGCAGAGGCCTGACAGCAGCGTTGCGCTGGATAAGGCGAAGGTCGAGAGCATGGCCGAGCAGGTCGAGCGCGAGCGCCTCGAGCTGCTGCTGCAGGAGTTGCAGAACAAGGTCGATCAGAACCCGCAGTTGCAGAAGTCCAAGGACCAGATCCTCTTCGAGATCACCCAGGACGGCCTGCGCATCCAGATCATGGATGCCGAGAACCGGCCGATGTTCGACCTGGGCAGCGCGCGGCTGCAGCCGTATTTCGAGGACATCCTGCTGGCCATGGCCGACACCATCAAGGCGGTGCCGAACAAGATCAGCGTCAGTGGCCATACTGACGCCAAGCCATTCGCCGGCAGCGGTGGCTTCGGCAACTGGGAGCTCTCGGCCAACCGCGCCAATGCGGCGCGCCGGGCCCTGGTGGCCGGCGGCTACCCGGATGACCAGGTCGCGCGGGTGGTGGGCTATGCCTCTTCGTCGCTGTTCGACCGCAAGGACCCGCTCAATCCGGTCAATCGGCGGATCGATATCATCGTGCTGACCAAGAAGGCCCAGCGCACCATCGAGGACGCGCAAGGCGCGCCCGAGATACCGCCCGCGCCTGCGTCACCGCCCGCGTCCGAGGCGCCAGGCGCGTCGGCAGCACCGGCGCCCGAGGCCCAAGGCGTGCTGTCGGATACAGAGCCCATGCAGCCGCGCGAACTGCGGCAAAAGCTGAACATCTTCGAGGACGGCCTGCTGAAGATGGACGAGCACAAGCAATAACGCCCGTCCTGCACGGCCTAGAAGCCGCGACGGATCTTGGTCTTGAGGTCGGCGTGGAAGAAGTCGGCATTGGTCCGGTTGATGGCATGCCTCTCAGGATGCTCGGTTACCAGGGCGCGGGCGAACGTGCCCTCGTCATGGTAGGCGCGCACGAACAGTTCGATATGCTCGCGCTCATGCATGCGCGGCCACTTCGTCTGGTAGCACGGCAGGCAGCCTGAGCCTGCCTGGTAAAGGGTGATGCGTCGATGCAGGGCTGTGGCCGCGCCCAGCTGCCAGGGCAACCACCAGTCCGCGGCGGTGGCCGGCGAAACCACGGCGATCAGATGCGAAGCGTCGCCCAGCTGCTGGCAGAGGCTGGTGCAGATGTCGTCGGTGGTCTGCTGCTCGCTGTAATCGAACAGCGCCAGGTGCGTGGCGATCCCTTCGAGTAGCAGGCGCTCGTTGATGATGAAGGCGTCCAGGCGGTCGCTGTGGCGGTAACTGATGAACACGGGCATCACTGCAACCCTCCGTGGTGGAAGCGAGGATGCTGCGGGCATGAAAGCGATCTGGCCATGAAGCCCTCCCTGACGCAGGCATTGGCGAAGCTGCCGCCTGCTGACAAAACTCGACTTCATGACCTTCAGCGAAAGTTGCCGAACCGGCAATAGCTGACGGCTAATAGAGAAATTTCCTTCATGCGAAGGTAAATTTTCCTACAAAAAACGCCCTAAGGAAGGCCCAGTGCGGTCCTTCCCGGGTGCCCAGTCAGTAACTCTCTTCGGGCAAGCTGGCGAGGATCGAACGGTAGCTGTTCATGCGTTGTTGCTGGATGCGACCGTCTTCCAGCGCCATCAACAAGGCACAGCCCGGTTCGCGGTCATGCTTGCAATCACGGAAGCGGCAGGTGCCGAGCAGGTCGCGGAATTCGATGAAGCCAGCCTCGACGTCCTCGCGACTGACATGGCCCAAGCCAAATTCACGGATGCCGGGAGAGTCGATCAGTTCGCCGCCGCCAGGGAAGTGGTAGAGCCGCGCGGTGGTGGTGGTGTGGGTACCTTGCCCCGACCACTCGGACAGCTCGCCAACCCGGCTCTGCGCATTGGGCAGCAGGCTGTTGACCAACGACGACTTGCCGACCCCGGACTGGCCGACGAACACGCTGATGTGTCCGTCGAGAGTCTGCTGCAGGCGTTGCATGCCATCGCCCTGATGCGCCGAGACCTCCAGCAGCGGATAGCCCAGCTGCCGGTAGACCGCCAGCAAGGCATTGAGCGCCGGAGCATTCTGCTCGTCGATCAGGTCGGCCTTGTTGAGCAGCAGCAACGGACGTATGCCGGCATGTTCGGCGGCCACCAGGTAGCGGTCGATCAGGTTGGCCTGGGGTTCCGGCGCCGGGGCGAAGACGATGACGATGAGGTCGACGTTGGCCGCCACCGGCTTGAGCTGTCCGTGATTGTTCGGCCGGCACAGTTCGGTGTTCCGGGGCATCTGCGCGACGATCACGCCGATGCCCTGGTTGCCCGCACGCCACACGACCCGGTCACCGGTGACCAGCGCCGGCAGGTTGGCCCGCAGGTGGCAGCGCACGACTTGGCCGGCAGCGTCGCTGTCCTGGGCCTCGACCTCGACCTGCACGCCGAAATGCGCGATCACCAAGCCCAACTGTTCCGGCCCCAGGTCTCCACCTTCGAGCTCCTGCAGCGCATGTTGCTCACGTTTGGCCGCGCGGGCGGCGCGTTCGTTCTGGATCTTTTCGATACGCCAGTTCTGGCGACGATTGAGCTGGCGTTTGGCCATGAAGGTTCCGTGGTTGCGGTGCGAGGGAAAACGGCAAGCAGTTTAGCACTAGGCTAATATGGCGACCTAATCGAGGAGCTTTTCATGCACAACCCACAGAACCTCATCTGGATCGATCTGGAAATGACCGGTCTGGATCCGGATAGCGATGTCATCATCGAAATGGCCACCATCGTCACCGACAGCGAGCTCAACACCCTGGCCGAGGGTCCGGTGATCGCCATCCACCACAGTGATGAAGTGCTGGCACGCATGGATGAATGGAACACCCGTACCCACGGCGCCTCGGGCCTGACCCAGCGCGTGCGCGAGAGCCGCATCAGCATGGCCGAAGCCGAGGCCCAGACCGTGAAGTTCCTTGAACAGTGGGTACCCAAGGGCAAGTCGCCGATCTGCGGCAACAGCATCTGCCAGGATCGACGCTTTCTCTATCGCCACATGAAGACTCTGGAAAGCTACTTCCACTACCGCAACCTGGATGTCTCCACCCTCAAGGAGCTGGCCGCACGCTGGGCTCCCCACGTGCGTGACAGCTTCACCAAGGGTGGGACGCACCTGGCGCTGGACGATATCCGCGAGTCCATTGCCGAACTGCGCCACTACCGCGAGCATTTCATCAAGGTTTGAGCGGCAAGCAGTGTGCGGTGATAGTGATGGCTCGCATGGCGGCTTGGGTTGTGGTGATTGTCTTGGGGCTTGAAGCTTGTGGCTGGGGGGCTTGGGCCCGGTTAGAATGCGCGCCCCTCTGCACGGACCCGCACCATGTTGCTGATGCTCTACCTCATCGCCATCACTGCCGAAGCCATGACCGGCGCACTGTCCGCGGGGCGTCGCGGCATGGACTGGTTCGGCGTGGTGTTGATCGCTTGCGTCACCGCGCTGGGTGGCGGCTCGGTGCGTGACATGCTGCTTGGGCACTACCCGCTTACCTGGGTCAAACACCCGGAATACCTGGTATTGACCAGCTTCGCAGCGTTGATGACGATTTTCATCGCGCCGCTCATGCGGCGCTTGCGCTCACTGTTTCTGGTGCTCGACGCCCTGGGCCTGGTGGCCTTTACCCTGATCGGCTGCATGACCGCGCTGGAGCTGGGCCATGGGATGCTGGTGGCCTCCATCAGCGGGGTGATCACTGGGGTCTTTGGTGGCATTCTGCGGGACATCTTCTGCAATGACATCCCCTTGGTCTTCCGCCGCGAGCTCTATGCCAGCGTGTCCTTTGCCGCCGCCTGGTTCTACCTGGGCTGCGTGTACTTCAAGCTGCCGGCCGAGCAAGCCATGCTGCTGACCCTGTTCGGCGGCTTTCTCCTGCGTTTGCTGGCGATCCGTTTCCACTGGGAAATGCCGAAGTTTCATTACAACGATGCGCATTGAGTCCTTGGCGGCGCTGTCACGCTCGGCTCGGAACCTGAGCGGCCTTGCGCCGCGATCGGGCGCGCAGCGGCCACAAGGCCTGCGATCTCAAACCACCTGATACACCGCGATTGCTGGGTTTGGGGCCGCTCCGGCGCCCGGGCAAGGCGCGCTCCCAAAGGCTCTGCGTGGCCGTCTCCTAACAACTGCTATGTACGCTCGCGGGATTGATGTTGTGCCAAAGCCCATTGCACATGCTCGCGCACCAGCTCCGAGGGATGGTCCTGGCGGGCGCGCAGGGCTTCGAGGACGGGGATGGTCGAGGGGGCGTTGCCCAATCCCACGGCCAGGTTGCGCAACCAGCGTTCGTAACCGGCGCGGCGCAGCGGCGAGCCTTCGGTGTTGCTCAGGAACGTCGGCTCATCCCACATGAACAACGCCGCCAGATCGGCGTTGTCCAGGTTGTGGCGGGGCTTGAAGTCGCTCTCGCCGGTGGGGCGGGCAAACCGGTTCCATGGGCAGACGATCTGGCAGTCATCGCAACCGAAGACCCGGTTGCCGATCAGCGGGCGCAGTTCGACGGGAATGGCGCTCTTGAGCTCGATGGTCAGGTAGGAGATACAGCGCCGGGCATCGAGCACGTAGGGACCGACGAACGCGCCGGTAGGGCAGATGTCCAGGCAGGCCTGGCAGCGGCCGCAGTGCTCGGTGGCCTGGGCCGGGTCAACCGGCAGCGGCAGGTCGACGAACAGTTCGCTGAGGAAGAAATAGCTGCCGGCCTTGCGATTGAGCAACAGGGTGTTCTTGCCGATCCACCCTAGCCCAGCTTCCTGGGCAATGGCTTTTTCGAGCACCGGCGCGCTGTCGACGAAGGCCCGAAAGCCGAACGGCCCGATGGCCTGCTGGATACGCTCGGCCAGGTGCTGCACGCGCTTGCGGATGAGCTTGTGGTAATCGCGGCCCAACGCATAGCGCGAGACGTAGGCCTTTTCCGGCTGCGCCAGGCGCTGGGCCATCTGCGTATCGCCAGGTAGGTAGTCCATGCGCAGGGACACCACGCGCAAGGTACCGGGGACCAGCTCATCCGGGTGCGAGCGCTTGCTGCCGTGGGCACCCATGTACGCCATTTCGCCGTGGTAGCCCGCATCCAGCCAGCGCTGCAGGTGCTGTTCATGCTCGCCAAGCTCCACCCCGGCGATGCCCACGTGGGCAAAACCGAGTTCTCGGCCCCAATCCTTGATCGATTGGGCCAATGCGGCGAGGTCTGGGATGACGGCGGACATGGGGAAATAAAGGCAATACGGGCTCAGGTGCGTATAATTCTGCCAGACATCGGAGCCTTTGACCCCATGCCCCAGACCAAACACCTCACGAATGATCCACAAATACTCAGCAGCCTGACCCTGGCCGGCCTGCCGCCAAGGCGTCCGGGCGCACACAAGGGCGATTTTGGCCATGTGCTGGTGGTCGGCGGCGACCTCGGTACCGGTGGCTCGGTCCTGCTCAGTGCCGAGGCGGCGTTACGCTGCGGCGCCGGATTGGTCTCGCTGGCCACGCGCCCCGAGCATGTCGGCGCGGCCCTGGCGCGCCTGCCCGAAACCATGTGCCTGGGCGTGAACTCGGCCAACCAGCTGATGGCTGTACTGGAACGCGTCTCGGTGCTGGCGGTCGGGCCCGGCCTGGGCCAGGCAGCGTGGGGCCGCAGCCTGCTATCGGCGGTGGCCAATGCCCAGGTGCCGCAGGTCTGGGACGCCGATGCGCTCAACCTGCTGGCGGTGACGCCGCTGGCCCTGCCCAGTGGCAGCGTGCTCACCCCGCATCCTGGCGAGGCCGCGCGCTTGCTGGGCATTTCCACCGAGGCCGTGCAGGCCGACCGGCCGGGCGCTGCGCGCAAGTTGGCGCGCAAGTACGCCAGCGTCTGCGTGCTCAAGGGGGCCGGGACCTTGGTCGCCGACCCATCCGGGCAACTGGCGCTGTGCAGCCGCGGGCACCCGGCCATGGCCGGGGCCGGCCTGGGCGACGTGCTCACTGGGGTGCTGGCGGCGCTGCTGGCACAGGGGATGGAGGGGTGGGCGGCAGCCTGCCTCGGGGTGTGGCTGCATGCCTGTGCCGGTGAGCGGCTGGGCGTACAGGGGCGTGGCCTTGCGGCCAGCGACCTGGTTCCGGTTATTCGTGAATTGTTGGAGGAGCATTCAGCGTGTCAGGCATAACCCTGTTTCTGGCCGACGAACAGGCCATGGTCGATTTCGGCGCGCAGTTGGCGCGGGTCACCGGCGGCCACGGCGTGATCTTTCTCGAAGGCGACCTGGGGGCGGGCAAGACCACCTTGTCGCGCGGCCTGATTCGCGGGCTGGGTCATACCGGCGCGGTGAAAAGCCCCACCTTCACCGTGGTCGAACCCTACGAGATCGGCGAGATCCGCGCCTTCCATTTCGACCTGTACCGCCTGGTCGATCCTGAGGAGCTGGAGTTCATGGGCATCCGCGATTACTTCGAAGACGACGCGCTGTGCCTGTTCGAATGGCCCCAAAAAGGGGCAGGCGTTTTGCCAAAGCCGGACCTGACCATTACCATAAGCCCCCAGGCGAGTGGACGCTCGCTGAACCTGTCGCCGCAGGGCTCGCGCGGCGAAGCCTGGTGTGCCGCTCTGGCCGTCGAATTCAAACAGTAAATGGGGATAGGTATGCGCATACGCGCGCTGGTCACTGTCGTTGGTCTGCTGCTCACGGCAGTGACCGTTGACGCTCTGGCCGTCACTCAAGTCAAGAGCATGCGCCTGTGGCGTGCTCCGGACAACACACGCCTGGTCTTCGACCTGTCCGGCCCCGTGCAGCACAGTGTGTTCGTCCTGAGCGCACCGGATCGCCTGGTCATCGACATCAATGGTGCGACCCTCGCCGCGCCGCTGGCCGTCTCCACCTCCAATACCCCGATCAGCAGCGTGCGATCGGCCCAGCGCACCGCTACCGACCTGCGGGTAGTGGTCGACCTGAAGAAGGCGGTCACCCCCAAGAGCTTTACCCTGGCGCCCAACGCTCAGTACGGCAATCGCCTGGTCGTCGATCTCTATGACCAGGAGGCTGATGCCGTGGCCGCCAGCGCGCCGACGCCGGCGCCTGCTCCAGTGACTACCCCGGCCGTGCCGGTGACCCCGGCGCAACCGGCGATAAAGCTTACGCCCGTGCCCAACGGCAAGCGCGATATCGTCGTCGCCATCGATGCCGGCCACGGCGGTGAGGACCCAGGCGCCTCGGGCTCGCGTGGCCAGCACGAAAAGGACGTGGTCCTGCAGATTGCCAAGGAGCTGCAACGCCAGCTCAACAGCGAGAAAGGCTTCCGCGCCGAGCTGACCCGCACCGGCGACTACTTCATTCCGCTGCGCAAGCGGACCGAGATCGCGCGCAAGAAGGGTGCCGACCTGTTCATCTCCATCCACGCCGATGCCGCGCCGTCCAAGGCCGCCTTCGGTGCTTCGGTGTTCGCCCTGTCCGACCGCGGCGCGACTTCCGAGACCGCGCGCTGGCTGGCCGACAGCGAAAACCGTTCCGACCTGATCGGCGGTGCCGGCAACGTCAGCCTCGACGACAAGGACCGCATGCTCGCGGGCGTGCTGCTCGACCTGTCGATGACCGCCACCCTGAGCTCCAGCCTGAACGTCGGGCAGAAGGTGCTGGGCAACATGGGCCGCATTACCCCGCTGCACAAGCGGCGTGTCGAGCAGGCCGGGTTCATGGTGCTGAAGTCGCCTGACATCCCCTCGATCCTGGTCGAAACCGGGTTCATCTCCAACGCCAACGAAGCGGCCAAGCTGGCCACCGCCAGCCACCAGCAGGCCTTGGCCCGTTCGATCCACAGTGGCGTGCGGCAGTTCTTCCAGCAAAATCCGCCACCGGGCACCTACATCGCCTGGTTGCGTGACACTGGCAAGATCGTCCAGGGCCCGCGCGAACATACGGTGCGCCCCGGCGAGACCTTGGCCATGCTTGCCGTGCGCTACCAGGTCAGCGTCGCCAGCCTGCGCTCGACCAACCAGCTCAAGACCGATGAGTTGAAGGTCGGTCAGCACCTTGATATTCCCAGCACTGCCTTGGCCTCGCAGCAATGAATGGTGATATGCGAATAGAGCTGCTCAGCCCGCGGCTCGCCAACCAGATTGCTGCCGGTGAGGTGGTCGAGCGGCCCGCATCGGTGATCAAGGAGTTGCTGGAGAACAGCCTGGACTCCGGCGCCCGGCGCATCGACGTGGACGTCGAGCAAGGCGGCGTCAAGCTGCTGCGCGTGCGCGACGATGGCAGTGGCATCGCCGCCGATGATCTGCCGCTGGCGCTGGCCCGCCATGCCACCAGCAAGATCCGCGAACTGGAAGACCTCGAAGGCGTAATGAGCCTGGGTTTCCGCGGCGAGGCGCTGGCGTCGATCAGCTCCGTGGCGCGACTGACCCTGACCTCGCGCACTGCGAGCGCCAGCGAGGCCTGGCAGGTCGAGACCGAAGGGCGCGACATGACCCCACGGGTGCAGCCTGCGGCGCATCCGGTCGGCACCTCGGTGGAGGTGCGTGACCTGTTCTTCAATACCCCGGCCCGACGCAAGTTCCTCAAGACCGAGAAGACCGAATTCGATCACCTCCACGAAGTGATCCGACGCTTGGCCCTGGCCCGCTTCGACGTCGGCTTCCACCTGCGGCACAACGGCAAGAGCATCCTCAGCCTGCACGAGGCGGCGGATGACGTGGCCCGCGCACGCCGCGTCGGCACGATCTGCAGTCCGGGTTTCCTTGAACAGGCGCTGCCGATCGAAGTCGAGCGCAACGGCCTGCGCCTGTGGGGGTGGGTTGGCTTGCCGACCTTCTCGCGCAGCCAGGCCGACCTGCAGTACTTCTTCGTCAATGGCCGTGCGGTGCGTGACAAGCTGGTCGCCCACGCGGTGCGCCAGGCCTACCGCGACGTGCTGTTCAATGGCCGGCACCCGACCTTCGTGCTGTTCCTCGAACTCGACCCGACTGGGGTCGATGTCAACGTGCACCCAACCAAGCATGAAGTGCGCTTCCGTGACGGGCGCATGGTCCATGACTTTCTCTATGGCACCCTGCACCGGGCGCTGGCGGACGTGCGTCCCGAAGACCAGTTGGCCGCGCCTGCCGCGGTTAGCGGCATCGTGCGCCCCAGTGGCCAGGAGGCCGGCGAGTTCGGCCCCCAGGGCGAGATGCGCCTGGCCACGTCGGTGCTCGAGCAGCCCCAGGCCGCGCCCTATCAGCAGGGCGGTGGCACCGGTGGCGGTTACCAATACCAGTACACGCCGCGCCCGACCCAGGCGCTACCGGTGGCCGAGGCGCAGAACGTCTACCGCGAGTTCTTTGCACCGCTGGACCCGGCTGCGACCACGCCCGCGCCGTTGCCCCAGAGCCAGGGTGATATCCCGCCGCTGGGCTATGCCCTGGCGCAGCTCAAGGGGATCTACATCCTCGCCGAGAACGCCGTTGGCCTGGTCCTGGTGGACATGCATGCGGCCCACGAGCGGATCATGTACGAGCGCCTCAAGGTCGCCATGGCCAGCGAAGGCCTCAGCGGCCAGCCGCTGCTGGTGCCCGAGTCGCTGGCGCTGAGCCAGCGCGAGGCCGACTGCGCCGAGGAACATGCGCAGTGGTTCCAGCGCCTGGGCTTCGAGCTCCAGCGCCTGGGCCCCGAGAGCCTGGCGATCCGGCAGATCCCGGTGCTGCTCAAGCAGGCCGAGGCCAACCGCCTGGTGCAGGACGTGCTGGCCGACCTGATGGAATACGGCACCAGCGACCGAATCCAGGCACACCTGAACGAGCTGCTCGGTACCATGGCCTGTCACGGCGCCGTGCGCGCCAACCGGCGCCTGGCCATCCCTGAAATGAACGGCCTGCTGCGCGACATGGAAAACACCGAGCGCAGCGGCCAGTGCAACCATGGCCGACCGACCTGGACCCAGCTGGGCCTGGACGACCTGGACAAACTTTTCCTGCGCGGTCGATGAAATGAGCGGCAAGCCCCCTGCAATATTCCTCATGGGCCCGACGGCGGCCGGCAAGACCGACCTTGCCATCGAGCTGAGCCGAGTACTGCCCTGCGAACTGGTCAGCGTCGACTCGGCGCTGGTCTACCGCGGCATGGATATCGGCACCGCCAAGCCCTCCAAGGAAGTGCTGGCGGCGCATCCGCACCGCCTGATCGACATTCTTGACCCGGCCGAAAGCTACTCGGCCGCCGATTTTCGCCGTGACGCCCTGGCTGCCATGGCCGAGATCACCGCGCGCGGCAAGATCCCGCTGCTGGTGGGCGGCACCATGCTCTACTACAAGGCGCTGTTGGAGGGTCTGGCCGACATGCCCGCCGCCGACGCCCAGGTGCGTGCCGAGCTGCAAGCCCAGGCCAATGGCCTAGGCCTGGCCGAGCTCCACCGGCAGTTGGCCGAGGTCGACCCGGAGTCGGCGGCGCGGATTCACCCCAATGACCCGCAGCGGCTGATCCGTGCGCTGGAGGTCTACCGGGTCAGTGGTGAAAGCATGACAGTCCATCGCCAGCGTCAATTCGCGGAAAGTCTCGTCGCAGACGCAGGCGGGCCGGGTCATTTGCCCTATACTGTCGCCAGTTTGGCCATCGCGCCTACAGATCGTCACATTTTGCATCAGCGAATTGCGTTACGATTTTCGCAGATGTTGGAACAGGGCTTCGTCGACGAGGTCCGAGAGCTGCGAGGCAGAAGTGACTTGCACGCGGGACTGCCGTCTATACGGGCAGTGGGTTATCGACAGGTCTGGGATCATCTCGACGGCAAGCTCAATGAAGCCGAGATGCGCGAGCGGGGCATCATCGCCACGCGCCAGCTGGCCAAGCGGCAGTTCACCTGGTTGCGCGGCTGGTCTGACGTCCACTGGCTCGACAGCCTGGCCTGCGACAATCTGTCCCGCGCCTTGAAATACCTGGGGACCGTCTCCATATTGAGCTGAGTCCTTGCAATTGCCGTCTATTCTTGGGAATGGGGCGGCCAGAACCACCGATTTCCATTTATTTATCTACTATTGATCCTTACAGGAGTGCGGCATATGTCAAAAGGGCATTCGCTACAAGACCCTTACTTGAATACTTTGAGAAAAGAAAAAGTTCCGGTTTCGATCTATCTGGTCAATGGCATCAAACTGCAGGGTTCGATTGAATCCTTCGACCAGTTCGTTGTTCTGCTGAAGAACACCGTGAGCCAGATGGTCTACAAACACGCCATTTCGACCGTGGTGCCTGCTCGCCCGGTCCGCCTGCCAAGCCCGTCCGATTCCGAGAACGGCGACGCTGAGCCAGGTAACGCCTGATAGGAGTCTGCTTTGTTCTTTGAGCGCCACGGTGGTGGTGAGCGAGCACTCCTCGTTCACTTGGAAAATCAGAACCCTGAGGCGCGCGAAGACCCGCAGGAGTTTCAGGAGCTGGCGTTGTCGGCCGGCGCCGATATCGTCGCGTTCGCCAATGTGGCGCGACATCAGCCTACCGCCAAGTTCCTGATCGGCAGTGGCAAGGTCGAGGAACTGCGCGACTTGGTCAAGACCGAACATGCGGATCTGGTGATTTTCAATCACACCCTCACGCCCAGCCAGGAACGTAACCTCGAGCGCGTCTTCGAGTGTCGCGTGCTGGACCGTACCGGGCTGATCCTCGACATCTTCGCCCAGCGGGCGCGTACCCATGAAGGCAAGCTGCAGGTCGAACTGGCCCAGCTCGAGCACATGAGCACGCGGCTGGTACGTGGCTGGACCCACCTTGAGCGGCAGAAGGGTGGCATCGGCCTGCGTGGTCCGGGTGAGACCCAGCTCGAGACCGACCGCCGCCTGCTGCGGGTGCGCCTGCGGCAGATCAAGGCACGCCTGGAGAAGGTTCGTAGCCAGCGCGAGCAGGCTCGTCGCGGACGCCGTCGCGCGGACATCCCGTCGGTTTCGCTGGTAGGCTACACCAACGCCGGCAAGTCGAC
>JAEWGL010000020.1 GCA_023388335.1 Pseudomonadota bacterium
GTGCACTTCGTCAGCGTGCTCCTCGCGGGCTTCGGGCTGGATGCCCAGGCGCTTGAACAGCTGCATGTCCTTGTCCGCCTGCGGGTTGGCGGTGGTCAGGAGTTTCTCGCCATAGAAGATCGAGTTGGCGCCGGCCATGAAGGCCAGGGCCTGCATCTGCTCGTTCATCGCCTCACGGCCGGCCGACAGGCGCACGTGGGACATGGGCATGAGGATCCGCGCCACGGCGAGCATGCGGATGAAGTCGAAGGGGTCGACCTCCTCGGCATTCTCCAGCGGCGTGCCAGCGACCTTGACCAGCATGTTGATCGGCACCGACTCGGGATGCTCCGGCAGGTTGGCCAGCTGGATCAGCAGCCCGGCGCGGTCGTCCAGCGACTCGCCCATGCCCAGGATGCCCCCCGAGCAGATCTTCATCCCCGCGTCACGCACATAGGCCAGGGTCTGCAGGCGTTCGCCGTAGGTGCGGGTGGTGATGATGCTGCCGTAGAACTCCGGCGAGGTATCCAGGTTGTGGTTGTAGTAGTCCAGCCCGGCCTCGGCCAGGGCCTGGGTCTGCTCTTGGTCGAGCTTGCCCAGGGTCATGCAGGTTTCCAGGCCCAGGGCCTTTACCCCTTTGACCATCTGCAGCACGTAGGGCATGTCCTTGGCGGACGGGTGCTTCCAGGCCGCCCCCATGCAGAAACGCGTCGAGCCAATGGCCTTGGCCCGGACGGCCTCCTCCAGCACTTTCTGCACTTCCATCAGCTTCTGTTTTTCCAGGCCGGTGTTGTAGTGGCCGGACTGCGGACAATATTTGCAATCTTCAGGGCAGGCGCCGGTCTTGATCGACAGCAAGGTCGAGACCTGCACGCGATTGGGGTCGAAGTGCGCGCGATGCACGGACTGCGCCTGGAACAGCAAGTCGTTGAAGGGTTGCTGGAACAGCGCCCGGACCTCGTCCAGCGACCAATCGTGACGTGTTGTAGCAGTTGTGCTGGCGCTCATCGGCGTTTCCTTGTTTAGGCTCTGACTGGCGCCGGGACAGGAAAGCCCGCCAGCGCATCACGGATAAGTCGCATAGTCGAGGAAGCCTAATGCACTGTCAACCTTGGTTAAAGGCACTGGTCTACAAGTGTACAAATAGTGATCAGTCTTGTTTGCTCTGCGATGCAGTGGCAGATCAGCCATACCCCTTGTGCAGCGCCTGCGAAACGGAGCTGCCCTGGCTGGACGAGCAGTGCCAGGTCTGTGCGCTGCCGTTGCCCATGCGCGACCTCACCTGCGGCCAGTGCAGCCGCCGTCGGCCGGCGTATGAACGGGTCGAGGCCCTCTGGCACTACGGGTTTCCGGTCGACGCGTTGATTACTCGGTTCAAGCACAACAGCCAATGGCCATTGGGCCGGTTGCTCGCGCACCTGCAAGGCAACGGCTTGCAGCACCGCTTTGCCGAGGGCCTGCCCCGTCCTGACCGGCTATTGCCTGTGCCCCTGGCCCGGCGTCGACTGCGCCAGCGCGGCTTCAACCAGGCCGGCATGCTCGCGCGCTGGCTGAGCGCCCAACTGGATATCCCCTGTGACGAGCATTTGCTCCAGCGCTCGCGCGAGACACCGGCGCAGCAGGCGCTCGATGCCCGCGCGCGGCAGCGCAACCTGCGCCAGGCGTTTCGCCTGGGCCGCGCCGAAGCCCTCGATGGCCTGCACCTGGCGCTGGTCGACGACGTGCTGACCACCGGCGCCACCGCCCAGGCCCTGGCCAGCCTGCTGCGCCAGGCCGGTGCGCGCCGGGTCGATGTCTACTGCCTGGCGCGTACCCCCAAGCCTGACAAGGCTTGACTTGACTTACCCTTTAGGGGGCGGCAACGTCGGGGGTGTCTTCGATCGAGCCTGCCCAGATCATGTCCTTGCCGCTTCTGCTCACCCAGCACATTGCCCGCCGTCCGCAACGCATCGCCTTGCTGCAGCACATCGCCGAGCAAGGCTCGATCACCCGCGCGGCCAAGGCTGCCGGCATCAGCTACAAAGGCGCCTGGGATGCCATCGATGAGCTCAACAACCTGGCGGCCACGCCGCTGGTCGAACGCAGCACCGGCGGTCGCGGCGGTGGCGGGGCCCGGTTGTCCAGCGAAGGCGAGCGCGTGCTGCGCCTGTACCAGCGCCTCCAGGCGCTGCAGGCACAGTTCCTCGAAGCCGCCGAAGACGCCAGCGACCTTGACTTGCTCGGCCGCCTGATGCTGCGCACCAGCGCACGCAATCAGTTGCAAGGCGAAGTCATCGAGCTGCGCCGTGAAGGTCGCCATGACCGCGTCCGCCTGGCGCTTTCCCGCGAGCTGCGGATCGATGCCCTGATCACCCACGACAGCACTGAACGCCTGGAGCTGATGCCTGGCACCCGGGTAGTGGCCCTGCTCAAGGCCGGTTGGGTGCAATTGCTCGGCGCGGATGATCTGCCCAGCGATGACTGCAACTGCCTGCACGCCAGGGTCGACGACCTCCTGGCGGACAGCGAAGGTCCCAGCGAAGTGCGCCTGACACTGGACAACGGCCAGACCCTCTGCGCGTTCGCCGAGGCCGATTGGCTGCACGGACGGCAGGTCGGCGTGGGTGCTGAATTGCGGGTGCAGTTTCACCCTTCATATGTGTTGCTTGGGGTACCGGTGTAGGTCGGGTTCGTTAGGGTCGATTTACGCCCACTACCCTCACCCCAGCCCTCTCCCGGAGGGAGAGGGAGCAATCCGAGGCGTCAGACAGCGCGCGCCCGACCGGATAACGCGATCGGTACCCTCTCCCGCCGGGAGAGGGTGAGGGCCAGCGGCGCCGCTGTACTGTACTCATCCCAGCGCACCCTCTAAAGGCTGGACGGTCTCCTTCTTATAGAACAAACGCTAACTCATTGAGTTAGCTGAACCTGTGGGCTGGGTGGGCTCCCACAGGTATGTGGGCATCAGAGACATGTTCTCTGCGCGACAACGCAGCCCAGCGGGCGGAGTGGACTCCCATAATGCGTTTGCCCACCTCATCTTGGGATACCATGGCCTAACCCCACGATCAGGAACGACCATGTCCCACCCCTTCGACACCCTCACCCCCGACCTGGTCCTGGACGCCGTGGAGAGCCTGGGCTTTCTCAGCGACGCCCGGGTCCTGGCACTGAACAGCTATGAGAACCGGGTCTATCAGATCGGCATCGAAGGGGAGCAGCCGCTGATCGCTAAGTTTTACCGCCCCGGACGCTGGAGCGATGCCGCGATTCTAGAGGAGCACCAGTACAGCGCCGAACTGGCCGACTGCGAGGTCCCGGTCGTTGCGCCATTGCAGCACCAGGGCCAGACCCTGTTCGAGCACGCAGGCTTTCGCTTCACGCTGTTCCCGCGCCGTGGCGGTCGCGCGCCCGAGCCTGGCAACCTCGATCAGCTCTATCGCCTGGGTCAGTTGTTAGGCCGCCTGCACGCCGTAGGCGCCACGCGGCCGTTCGAGCACCGCGAAGCACTGACCATCAGTAACTTCGGACACGCTTCGCTGGAAACCCTGCTGACCGGCAACTTCGTCCCCAAAGCCCTGCTGCCAGCCTTCGAGTCAGTGGCGCGCGACGTGCTCAAGCGGGTCGAAGCCGCCTATGCCCGAACCCCGCACCAAGTCATCCGTCTGCACGGCGACTGCCACCCAGGCAACATGATGTGCCGCGACGAGGCCTATCACATCGTCGATCTGGATGACTGTCGCATGGGCCCTGCCGTGCAGGACCTGTGGATGATGCTCGCCGGCAACCGCGAAGAGCGCCTGGGACAACTGGCCGAACTGATGGACGGCTACAACGAGTTCCACGACTTCGACCCGCGTCAGCTGGCGCTGATCGAGCCCCTGCGGGCCCTACGCCAGCTGCACTACAGCGCCTGGCTGGCGCGGCGCTGGGATGATCCGGCGTTCCCGCGCAGCTTCCCGTGGTTTGGCCAGGAACGTTACTGGGGTGACCAGATTCTTGCCCTGCGCGAACAGATGGCCGCGCTGGACGAGCCGCCGCTGAAATTGTTCTAGAAGCCCACGCTAGTCTGTCTACAATAGGCGTCGCTGTACTTAGCTACCTAAGCAAGGAATCTACATGCACGCCGCAAACCCGCGTCGCGGGTACATCCTGGGCCTGACGGCCTACATCATCTGGGGTCTGTTCCCGCTCTACTTCAAAGCACTGCAAAGCGTCCCGGCGGTCGAGATCATCGTCCACCGGGTGCTCTGGTCCGCCTTGTTCGGCTCCATCCTGCTGTTTTTCTGGAAACACCCAGGCTGGTGGCGCGAGCTTCGACAAAACCCCCGCCGCCTGGCGATCCTCGCCCTGAGTGGCTCGCTGATCGCCGGCAACTGGCTGACCTATGTGTGGTCGGTGAACAATGGTCGAATGCTCGAAGCGAGCCTGGGCTACTACATCAACCCGCTGATCAACGTCCTGCTGGGCATGCTACTGCTGGGTGAGCGCCTGCGCCGCCTGCAATGGATCGCCGTCGGCCTGGCGACGCTCGGTGTCGCCCAGCAGGTATGGCAAGTCGGCAGCTTGCCGTGGGTGTCACTGGTGCTGGCGTTAAGCTTCGGTTTCTACGGCTTGATCCGCAAACAGGCGCCGGTGGCAGCCTTGCCGGGCCTGGTCGTGGAAACCTGGATGCTGGTGCCGTTGGCCGCGGCCTGGCTGCTGATGCACCCCAGCGCCGGCAGCGCCCAGACGGACTTCTACACCAGCAGCGAGGCACTGTGGCTGATAGCGGCCGGCCCCGTGACCCTGGTGCCTCTGGTGTGCTTCAACGCCGCCGCCCGCCAACTGCCCTACACCACCCTGGGCTTTTTGCAGTACCTGGCACCGACCCTGGTGCTGCTGCAAGCGGTACTGCTGTTTGGCGAGCATCTATCATCCAGCACCTTGGTGGCGTTCATGTTCATCTGGGCAGGCCTTGCCCTCTACAGTGTGGATGCCTGGGTCAGTTTGCGTCGTCGCAGCTGATCAAAAAACGCACAAAACTCTGCAGGCCATGCCGTTCGTGGCCTGCAGCAAGGTCTCCAGAGGTTATCCACACCCTGGTCCCCGCGCTTTGTGCACAAGCACCTGAGTCTTGGGTATTTTTTGCTCAAAGCCCGCCAGTCCACGCGTCCATTGGCCCGGCCCCAAGCCTCCCCAGCTTATCCACAGGCCAGTCCCCGCGGTCAGGGGATAACACCCTACTCCTGTGGACGTAGTGTCAACTCTACCATCAGGTCATCGGCCAAGGCCTCCAGGCGCTCTTGCAGCGTGTCGAGCGACAAGGTCAGGGGCAATGCCAGCAGAGCATCGGCATGGAACAGCGGCTCGCTGCTCATCGGTGCCGGCAGCACTTGCGTGGTGAACCGCTCAAGGTTGACGCCCAGCTCGGCCAATAGCCGGGTGATGTCACGTACGATACCCGGACGGTCGTTGCCGACAAGCTCCATGGCGATCGGCTTCCAGGTGCAGGAGGGTTCGATGCCGCTTTCGGCAATCAGCACCCGGATGTCATGGCTGATCAGCGCTTGCAGCCCTGCGATCAGCCCAGCGTATGACTCGGCAGGCACCGCCACGCGCAAGATCCCCGCGAACTGGCCGGCCATGCGCGACATGCGGCTTTCCAGCCAGTTGCCATTGTGCTCGGCAATGCATTGGGCGATACGTTCGACCTGGCCGGCCTTGTCAGGAGCAATCACAGTGAGTACAAGATGATCCACGAGCCCGTCCTCTTGGGTAAACCGTCATCGCGAGCAAAATCAGCGCGCCGGGAAAGTATAGGCAAGGCGCGGCATCCTGCCGCAGGAGCAACGCAACACAAATCGTGTACTGTTTTAAGATTTATCTGGAACAATCATCGGGTTTTTTGCGAACATACCTACTCCCAGCGTGACCCTACGCGACCAACTGGTCGCAGAACGACGATTTTAGTCTGGTTTTCACAAGCGCGGCGCGTCCTGTAGTATTCGGCAGCGCGGACTACAAACGTCGTTTCGATGTCTGCCATGGCGCCTGTGAAAATACGCAATCGCTTGCCAGCCCAGCTGGCAGGTCGCACCCAGCCGCCCTCGGGCATGCACTGGTGCCGTGTTTAGAGAAGCGCCACAGGCTTAATACGATGAGCGAAATAGCTGAGCAGAGTGAGGCAAGCAATGACTGAACACGTTCAAGTCGGTGGCCTTCAGGTCGCCAAGGTCCTGTACGACTTCGTCAACGACGAAGCCATTCCCGGGACCGGCATCGACGCCGAGCAGTTCTGGGCGGGTGCGGAAAAGATCATCAACGACCTCGCTCCGAAGAACAAAGCCCTGCTGGCCAAGCGCGACGCGCTGCAGGCCCAGATCGATGCCTGGCACCAGGCACGCCAGGGGCAGGCCCACGACGCCGCCGCTTACAAAAGCTTCCTCCAGGAAATCGGTTACCTGCTGCCACAAGCCGAGGATTTCCAGGCATCGACCCAGAACGTCGACGAAGAGATCGCCCGCATGGCTGGCCCGCAGCTGGTGGTGCCGGTGATGAATGCGCGCTTCGCCCTCAACGCCTCCAATGCCCGCTGGGGATCGCTGTACGACGCCCTGTACGGCACCGACGCGATCAGCGACGAAGGTGGCGCCGAGAAAGGCCAGGGCTATAACAAGGTGCGTGGCGACAAGGTCATCGCCTTCGCCCGTGCCTTCCTTGATGAGGCCGCGCCCCTGGCCAGCGGCTCCCACGTCGAGGCCACGGCCTACCGCATCGAAGGCGGCAAGCTGCTCGTCGCCCTCAAGGAGGGCAACACCAGCGGCCTGCGCGATGAAGCCCAACTGATTGGCTTGCATGGCGATGCCGCCGCACCGACCGCCATCCTGCTCAAGCATAACGGCCTGCATTTCGAGATCCAGGTCGATGCCAGCACCCCGGTCGGCAGCACCGATGCCGCCGGCGTCAAGGACATCCTGATGGAGTCGGCGCTGACCACCATCATGGACTGCGAAGACTCGGTTGCCGCCGTCGATGCCGACGACAAGGTGGTGGTGTACCGCAATTGGCTGGGCCTGATGAAAGGCGACCTGGCCGAAAGCGTGAGCAAGGGTGGCAAGACTTTCACCCGCACCATGAACCCTGACCGCGAGTACACCGCGCCCAACGGCGGCCAGGTGACCCTGCATGGTCGCTCGCTGCTGTTCGTGCGCAACGTCGGGCACCTGATGACCATCGACGCCATCCTCGACAAGGACGGCAACGAAGTGCCGGAAGGCATCCTCGACGGCCTGATCACCAACCTCGCCGCGGTACACAACCTCAACGGCAACAACAGCCGCAAGAACAGCCGTACCGGCTCGGTCTACATCGTCAAGCCGAAGATGCATGGCCCCGAAGAAGCGGCGTTCACCAACGAGCTGTTCGGCCGTGTCGAAGACCTGCTGAAGCTGCCGCGCAACACCCTCAAGGTCGGCATCATGGATGAGGAGCGCCGTACCACGGTCAACCTCAAGGCCTGCATCAAGGCCGCCGCCGAGCGCGTGGTGTTCATCAACACCGGCTTCCTCGACCGTACCGGTGACGAGATCCATACCTCCATGGAAGCCGGCGCCGTAGTGCGCAAGGGCGTCATGAAGAACGAGAAATGGATCGGCGCCTACGAGAACAACAATGTCGACATCGGCCTGGCCACCGGCCTGCAGGGCCGTGCGCAGATCGGCAAGGGCATGTGGGCCATGCCCGACCTGATGGCGGCGATGCTGGAGCAGAAGATCGCCCACCCGCTGGCCGGCGCCAACACCGCCTGGGTACCCTCGCCAACCGCCGCAACGCTGCATGCCTTGCACTACCACAAGGTCGACGTGCAGGCCCGCCAGGCCGAACTGGCCAAGCGTGCCCCGGCGTCGGTCGACGACATCCTGACCATCCCGCTGGCCGCCGACACCAATTGGTCGGATGAAGAGATCCGCAACGAACTGGACAACAATGCCCAGGGCATCCTTGGCTACGTGGTGCGCTGGATCGACCAGGGCGTCGGCTGCTCCAAGGTGCCGGACATCAACGATGTCGGCCTGATGGAAGACCGCGCCACCCTGCGCATCTCCAGCCAGCTGCTGGCCAACTGGCTGCGCCATGGCGTGGTCAGTGAGGATCAGGTGATGGAGAGTCTCAAGCGCATGGCCGCGGTGGTCGACCGGCAGAACGCCAACGACCCGCTGTACCGTCCGCTGGCACCGGACTTCGACAGCAACATCGCCTTCCAGGCGGCGGTCGAACTGGTCGTCGAAGGGGCGAAACAGCCGAACGGCTACACCGAGCCGGTCTTGCACCGTCGCCGCCGCGAGTTCAAGGCGCGTAACGGACTGTAAGCCAGACACGCCCGCTGCCACGGGGAGGTCAACGCCTCCCCGTGGCAGCGGGCGTGTTGCTTTCCCTGTCACGGCACAGCCCGAGGGGATGAGCGATTATTCCCCCAGCCCCAGCTCCTTTCTTACCAATGTCAGCAACTTGCCCAGATCCACGGGCTTGAGCAGAAAGTCCACCACCCCCAGGTGCATCACGTTCACCGCCTCCTTCACATCGGTATCGCCGGACACGACGATGATCGACAACGCCGCCCGTTCGGATTCGCGGACCTGGCGGATCAGCTCCAGACCATCCTTGGGCACCATGCGCAGGTCGGTGATCATCAGCCCGATACGCGGCTCACGGCGCAAAGCATCCAGCGCTGCCTGCGCGCCATCGGCACCGATGCACTCCAGGCCCTTGCTCTTGAGGTAAATGCACAAGGCCTCGCGATTGGTCGCGTTATCGTCCACCACCAGCACCTGCTGCATCGGTGCAGGCGGTGCCGATACCATGGCCAACGCCTCGCGCTCGGCGTCACTCAGTATGTCGTCATGCTCAGCCATGGTCATCCCGTAAAAAAAACCCTGTGAATCAAGTTCAGACTGCAAAACGCTGCATTGCAAACTGCCTTTCGTCGGTTATTTGACACCGAACGACGCCCGCCTCGCACCTGTCACTTGGCGATTTAGACTTACGTCCAATGGGCACTGCGCCGCAGGCGACCGACCATGGTGTTCGAGAACAACAAGGTCCGCGTACGCGCCGACACAATTGCGGTCAGTTTCATGAGCAAAATGGACGCCTACAGCCAGGCTGGAAAAACTGCAGTCCTTCAGAACATCCAAGGTACCCTGCAGTTCCTGCAACGCTTTCCTCCCTTCAACCAGATGGAGCACAGTCACCTGGCTTACCTGGTGGAGCAGTGCCAGCTGCGTTTTCATGCGGCCGGGGAAACCATCATCAAGCCCGCCGACGGTCCCGTCGAGCACTTCTACATCGTCAAGCAGGGACGGGTGGTGGGTGAGCGCCAGCAGGTGACCCGGCCGGGCGTCGAGACCACCTTCGAAATCACTACCGGCGAGTGCTTCCCCCTGGCCGCCCTGCTGGGCGAGCGGGCGACGCGCACCGAGCATGTGGCCGGTGAGGACACGTTCTGCCTGCAACTGAACAAGCCTGCGTTCATCCGTCTGTTCTCGACCAGTTCGGTCTTTCGCGATTTCGCCCTGCGCGGTGTCAGCAGCCTGCTCGACCAGGTCAACCAACAGGTCCAGCGGCGCGCGGTGGAAACCCTCGGCACCCAATACTCGCTCAACACCCAACTGGGCGAGCTGGCCATGCGTCACCCGGTGGTGTGCAATCCGCACGCCTCGGTACGCGAGGCCGTGCGGCAGATGCACGAGCAACAAGTCGGCAGTATCGTCATTGTCGATGAGCAACGTTTCCCCATCGGCATCTTCACCCTGCGCGACCTGCGCCAGCTGGTGGCCGATGCCAGCGTCGAGTTCAGCGCGCCGATCGGCCAGCACATGACCGCCGCGCCGTTCTACCTGAGTCCGGACGCCACGGCTTTCGATGCCGCCATGGCGATGACCGAGCGGCACATCGCCCATGTCTGCCTGGTGGACAACCAGCGTCTGTGTGGGGTGGTCTCCGAGCGCGACCTGTTTTCCCTGCAGCGCGTCGACCTGGTGCACCTGGCCCGCACCATCCGCCATGCCCCGCGCCTCGATGCCCTGGTGTCGCTGCGCGGCGAGATCGGCCAACTGGTCGAACGCATGCTGGCCCATGGCGCCTCGTCCACGCAGATTACCCAGATCATCACCCTGCTCAACGACCACACCGTGTGCCGGGTGATCGAACTGGCGCTGCAGGACAAGGGTGATCCCGGCATTGCCTTCAGCTGGCTGTGCTTTGGCAGTGAAGGCCGCCGCGAGCAGACCCTGCACACCGACCAGGACAACGGCATTCTGTTCGAGGCCCGCGACGCGGCCCAGGCCGAACGGATCCGCGGGCAACTGCTGCCGCTGGCCCAGTACATCAACCAGTGCCTGGCCCAATGCGGCTTCAGCCTGTGCAAAGGCAATGTCATGGCCGGCAACCCCGCGCTGTGCCTGTCACGCGCCGAGTGGGCCCAGCGCTTCGCCGAATTCATCCGCGAGGCGTCGCCGGAAAACCTGCTGGCGTCGAGCATCTATTTCGACCTGCGTGTGGTCTGGGGCGAGGAACAGGCGTGTGAACAGCTGCGCCGCGGTATCCTTGAGCAGGTCGCCGACAACCGCCTGTTCCAGCGCATGATGGCCGACAATGCCCTGCGCCAGCGCCCGCCCGTGGGCCGCCTGCGCGAATTCGTGTTGACCCGCCAGGGCAATGACAAGGCCGCCACCCTCGACCTCAAGGTCCAGGGGCTGACACCCTTCGTCGATGGCGCACGGCTGCTCGCCCTGGCCAACGGCATCGGCGCCTGCAATACCCTGGAGCGCCTGCGCCAGCTGGTGGACAAAGGCATCATCGAGCCGCTGGACGGCGCCGCCTTCGAAGAGGCCTACCACTTCATCCAACAGACCCGCATGCAGCAACATCAGCGCCAGACCCGCGACAACCAGCCCTATTCCAATCGCCTCGACCCGGACAGCCTCAACCAACTCGACCGACGCATCCTGCGCGAGTCGTTGCGCCAGGCCCAGCGCCTGCAGAGCAGCCTGGCCCTGCGGTACCAGCTATGAACCTGTTCGCCTGGCTGCGTCCCAACCCGCCATCGCTTACCGAGCCATTGCGCCAGCGCCTCGAGCGCCTGCCCGTGCCCGGGACGCTGGGCGTAGAATCGCTGCGCGAGCAGCGCTGGGTAGTGCTGGACCTGGAAACCAGTGGCCTGAACCTCAATCGAGACCAAGTGCTGTCGATCGGTGCCGTGGCCATCGAAGACGGTGCTATCGACTTTGCCCAACAGTTCGAGCGGACCCTGTGCCGCCCTGCCCAGAAGACCACCCCCAGCGTGCTGATCCATGGCCTGGGACCCGACGCCCTGGCCGCTGGCTGTGACCCGGCAGAAGCCTTGCTCGACCTGCTGGAGTTCATCGGCGACAGCCCGCTGCTGGCCTTTCATGCCGCCTTCGACCAGGGCATGCTCAGTCGTGCCCTGCTGCACAGCCTCGGCCATCGCCTGCAGCATCCGTTCCTCGATGTCGCCGAACTGGCGCCCATGCTCAACCCTGACGTGGTCCTGCGCGAAGCAGGGCTGGACGACTGGATCGCACGCTTCGGCCTGGAGGCACAGGCGCGTCACCATGCCAGCGCCGACGCCCAGGTCACTGCTGAGCTGGTGCTGATCCTCTTCAGCCAGGCCCGCCGCCAACAGCTCGACAGCCCGTTGCAGCTGAACCAGCGTCTGCAGCAGTGGCGACGGCGCAAGGTGCAGGCACACAGCTGGTAGTGGCAATCCGATAAGCGCCAATTGCACCCAACGCCTCTCCTCTGCAACAATCGCGAATAATTATCGTTAGTTACCGTATTGTTTCCGGGGGCCGCCTTTGTCGTCTGTGCAGAGTCCACACGCTGAGCTGGTCGGTGCGCTGTACCGCGACCATCGCAGCTGGCTGCTCGCCTGGCTAAGGCGTAATACCGACTGCCGCCAGCGTGCCGAGGACCTGAGCCAGGACACCTTCGTGCGCCTGCTTGGCCGCGAGCAGCTCAGCACGCCCCGTGAACCGCGCGCCTTCCTCGTGGCGGTGGCCCGTGGCCTGCTGTTCGACCATTTTCGCCGGATGGCGTTGGAGCAGGCCTACCTGGCCGAATTGGCGCGACTGCCGGAAACCGAGCACCCCTCGCCGGAACGCCAACACCTGATCCTCGAAGACCTCAAGGCCATCGACCGTCTGCTCGGCAAACTGTCGAGCAAGGCGCGCGCCGCGTTCCTGCACTATCGCCTGGACGGTATGGGCCAGGCGGAAATCGCCGAGCGCCTGGGCGTATCGGTATCGCGTGTGCGCCAATACCTGGCCCAGGGCATGCGTCAGTGCTACATCGCCTTGTACGGTGAGCCGACGTGAATCAGGGCCCTGTCTCGGCCCGGGTTCTGGAGGCGGCCATCGCCTGGAAGCTGTGCCTGGATGCCGGCGCCGGCACGGCCAGCGAACGCAGCGAATTCACCCGATGGCATGCCGCCAGCGACGAGCATGCACGGGCCTGGTTGCAGCTAGGCATGGTCGAGCAGCGCGTCGGCGCGGCCGCAGGTCCTGCGCGCCAGACGCTGCTGCAGTCGCGCGCGAGCCTGCGTCGACGGGCAGCCAAGCTCGGCGGCGGCCTGGCCAGTGTGCTGCTGTTCGGCACCCTGCTGGCCTGGGTCGGCGCGCCCTCGCTATCGCCCGACTACTGGCTGGCCGACCAGCGCACCGGCACGGGCGAGGTGCGCACCTTGCGTCTGGAAGACGGCACGCTGATCAGCCTTGACACCCATTCGGCGGTTGACCTGCGGTTCGATGACCAACAGCGGCTGGTCGTGCTGCACCAGGGGGAAATCTCCATCCAGACTGGGCATGCCGACCATCGCCCCTTTGTCGTGCGCACCGAGGATGGCCGCCTGCGGCCCCTGGGCACGCGCTTTCTGGTTCGGCGCCAGGCCACCGGCACACGCCTTGAAGTGCTGCAGTCGGCGGTGGCCGCCCAGCCGCGCAACAGTGGCGACGAACGCGTCCTGCGCGAAGGCCAGCAGGTGATCATGAGTGCCGACAGCCTAGGCCCGGTCGGCCCCGTGCCCGCCGAGGCCGACGCCTGGACCCGCGGCATGCTGGTGGTCGACAACGTGCGCCTGGCTGACCTGGTGGCCGAGCTTGCGCGTTATCGCAGCGGGCACCTCGGTGTCACCGCAGAGGTCGCCGACTTGCGCGTGACCGGCAGCTTCCCGCTGACCGACACCGACCTCGCCCTGGCCTCGCTGCTACCCGCCCTGCCAGTGCAGGTCGAACGGCACACGCCGTGGTGGGTGACGGTGGTGGCCAGATAATTTTAAGCTCCAAGCTCCAAGCTTCAAGCCAAAGCCAATGCAGCCCGCTTTTTCTTGTAGCTTGCAGCTTGCAGCTGTTGTCCCCCCTGTCACTTTTTCGATCTCGTGCGGCAAGGAAGCAGTTAGTACTTATTCGCCGAGGAGCCGCTGCATGTCCCGTGCTGTAGAAACCTACCTGCGTCCCAGCCTGATGGCCCTGGCCATCGCCGTGGGAATCCCCCTGGCCAGCCCTGTGGTGTTCGCCGCCGAACAGGCGGCGCTGCGCGACTACAACCTGCCCAGCGCACCATTGGCCACGACCCTGAACCAGATCGCCAGCCAGGCCGGCATCGCCCTGGCGCTGGAGCCGAGCCTGGTCAATGGCCGCACATCGGCGCCGGTCACCGGCCAGTACGACGCCCTCGGCGCGCTGCAGACCGCCCTGCGCGGCACCGGCCTGCAACTGCAGCAGAGCAGCGTCGGCAGCTACAGCCTGGTCGCCGCGCCGGACGGCAGCCTGGCGTTGCCGGAAACCAGTATCAATGCCAGCAGCAGTTATGAGAGTGCCTGGGGCGCGGCAGCAGGCTATGTGGCCACCCGCACCGCCGGTGGTACCAAGACAGACACCCCTATTGTCGAAACGCCGCGTTCGCTGTCGGTTATCACCCGCGAACAGCTGGACGACCGTCAGGTCCTCAACCTTAACGATGCTCTGCGCTACACCGCTGGTGTTCAGAGCAGCGGTTATGGCTCGGATTCTCGTGCGGACTGGCTGCGCGTGCGGGGCTTCGACCCGACTCAGTTCCTCGATGGCCTTCCATTACCCAAGGGTTCATTTGCCAATCCCAAGGTTGAGCCATGGAATCTGGAGCGCATCACCGTTCTGCGTGGACCTGCGTCGTCGGTGTATGGGCAGACCCCGCCTGGTGGCATGCTCGACATGGTGAGCCGCCGTCCACAGGCTGAAAGCGCCCATCAGATCGAGGCTCAGGTGGGAAGCAACGAGCACAAGCAATTCAACTTCGACAGCACCGGCAAGATCGACGACGAAGGCCGCTTCCTGTACCGCGTCAGCGGCGTGGTGCGCGATAGCAACTCGCCCATCGACCATATCCCGGACAAGCGCTACAACATCGCCCCAAGCCTGACCTGGAACATTGATGAAGATACCACGCTGACATTCATCTCCCAGTACACCCGGGATGATACGGGCATCACCGGGCAGTTCCTGCCCCTGCAGGGTACCAAACTCGGTTCTGCGGCCGGCAAGATCTCCCACCATAAAAACCTCGGCGAGCCGGACTGGGATTTCTATGACCGCACCTATTACGCATTGGGCTACGCCTTCGAGCACCGCCTGAACGATATTTGGCAGTTCCGCCAGAACCTGCGTTACACCAAGAGCGACCTGGAGTTCCAGGCGGTCAATGTGGGCACGGTCAATACTGTCGACGCCGACGGCAACGTCAACCGCGAATCGGGCATCGTCAACGAAGACATTAGCCAGTTCGTCGTGGACAACAATCTGCAGGCCGACTTCCAGACTGGCGCCATCAGTCATACCTTGCTGCTGGGTCTGGATCACCAGCGTTCCAACACTAACTACCAGTGGTTGTATGGCATGGGTGTGCCACCCATCAATGTGAACAACCCTGTATATGGCGCGGATATGTCGAATGTCAGCTATTTCGCCCTGCAGGACTTCGGTCAGAAGACTCGCCAGACCGGCGTCTACATCCAGGACCAGATGGCCCTCGACAACTGGCGCCTGACGCTCGGTGGACGAGAAGACTGGGTCCACACCGGCACGGTTTTCCATAACCAGAACGAGGCCACAAGCACCCAACGCGACAAAGCGTTCAGCGGCAACGTCGGCCTGAGCTATGTGTTCGACAATGGCATCACCCCGTATATCTCCTATACCGAGTCGTTCCAGCCGGCGATAGGCGCTAACGTCGACTCGGCGCAGTCGTTTGACCCTACCGAAGGTCGCCAGTATGAGGTCGGCGTAAAGTACCAGCCGGTCGGTAGCCAGACCCTGCTCACCGCCGCTCTCTACGATCTGACCCAGGAAAACGTGCGCGTCACAGAAGGCAGCATTACCCGCCAGGTAGGTGAACTGCAGGTGCGTGGCCTGGAGCTGGAGGCTACCACTCAGCTTACCGACAACCTCAAGGCCGTCGCCTCCTATACCTATACCGACACTGAAATCACCAAAGGCCTGGACAGCGAAAAGGGCAACCGCATGGCTCTGATTCCTCGCAACCAAGCGACGCTCTGGGCCGACTACACCTGGCATAGCGGCATGCTCGACGGCTTTGGCATTGGTGGAGGCGTCCGCTATGTGGGAGACACTTACGGCAATACCGCCAACACCGACTTGGCTCACGTCAGCTCCTACACTGTCTACGACGCTTCGCTGCACTACGACCTGGGACGCCTGGACAACAGCCTGAAAGGTCTGAATGTCGCCGTGGAGGCCAAGAACCTGTTCAACAAGGACTACCTGGCCAACTGCGACGGGTACTGGTGCTACTACGGCGACGAACGTAACGTCGTAGCCAGCGTCAACTACACGTTCTAACGCCGTAACCGCAGGCGCGGCGAACTGCCGCTCCTGCACGAGCCCGCATTGGCCCTCGGGCTGGAGCCATGATGAAAAGCCGAACCATCCGCCGCTGGTCCGTGGTGCATACCTGGACCAGCCTGATCTGCACCCTGTTCCTGATGTTGCTGGCCCTGACCGGCCTGCCGCTGATCTTCCACCACGAACTCGAGCATCTGCTTGGTGACGCCCCTGAACTCAGGGAAATGCCAGCCGACACGCCCCACCTCGACCTGCAGCAGCTGGTGCTCAAGGCCGAGGCTCACCGCCCTGGGGAAGTCATGCAGTACTTCGGCTACGACGAGGATGACCGCAACGGCGTGGTCGCGATCATGGCCGCCACCGCCGGCACCGACCCCAACTCGTCGCACACCTTCATGCTCGATGCGCGCACCGGCGAGGCGGTGGCCATGCCGTCGGCCAACGGCGGCTTCATGCTGACCATGCTGCGCCTGCACGTGGACATGTTCGCTGGCCTGCCAGGCAAGCTACTGCTGGCGTTCATGGGGCTATTGTTCGTGATCGCGATCATCTCCGGCACGGTGCTCTACGCCCCCTTCATGCGCCGCCTGGACTTCGCCACTGTGCGCCACGACAAGTCGCGCCGCCTGCGCTGGCTCGACCTGCACAACCTGATCGGCATCGTCACCCTGACCTGGGCGCTGGTGGTCGGCGTCACCGGGGTGATCAGCGCCTGTGCCGACCTGGTCATCGCCGCCTGGCGCAACGAAAGCCTGGCCGCCATGGTCGCCCCTTACCGTGACGCCCCGCCCTTGACCGAACGCGCGCCCGCCAGCCGCCTGCTGGATATCGCCGCGCAGGCCGCACCGGGCATGCAGCCCGACTTCATCGCCTTCCCCGGCACGCGCTTCTCCAGCGAACACCATTACGCAGTCTTCATGAAAGGCAGCACGCACCTGACCTCGCACCTGCTGACCCCGGTATTGATCGATGCCCGGACCCTGGCCGTCACCGCGGTTGGTGATCGACCCTGGTACATGGACGCCATGGGGCTGTCGCAGCCGCTGCACTTCGGTGACTACGGCGGTCGCCCCATGCAGATCCTCTGGGCGGTGCTGGATGTGCTGACGCTTATCGTCCTGGGCAGCGGCCTGTACCTGTGGTGGGGCAAGCAGCGCCGCCCGCAGGCCAGGGAGGCGCACGCATGAGCCACAGGTCGCAGCCGACCCGGCGCATCTTCGCCTGGCCCCTGGTGATTGGCCTGCTGGGGGCTCTGGGCCTGTTCGCCGCGCTACTGGGTGATGGCATCTGGGACGCGCTGTCCTGGCTGGGCCTTGGCCTGCCCGTGGCGCTGTGCCTGGGCGGTTTCTGGCCACGACGCAAGCGTTGAACTAACAGGCTACCGCCAGCGCCGGCCAAGGGCGTTGCAGCATGCTCGGCTCCAATCCTCATCGGAGCCCTGCAATGACGCCCCTGCAACGTTTCAAGTCGCGTGATCCACAGCTTCTAGCCCTTTTGCAACCCCTGCCCAGCCTTGAGCAGGCCTTGGACGAGTGCCTGGGCGGCCTGATTCCAGGCGACGGAATCCGTGCGCGCAACCTGATGATCGACGGGCGTAGCCTGCTCGACCGAGTCGGCGAACACCTGTGCGGCGTCACGCCCTTCGTGCTTGCAGACTCCGCCAGCACAAGCCATCAGACTCAGTTGCTCACCGACCTGGCGCTACCCGCGCTGACCGCACGTATCCGAACCTTTAGCGCTCAGCTACGTTCCCAATACCACGCCAGGCTCGCCGACTACTGGGCCGAGCCAGATCCGAGCGGCACGAGCCGCCGCCACCGCCTTGTGCACCTGCGCCGCGAGCAGTTGCTCGATGAAATCGCCTTACGCCTAGCCGACCAGACCCTGACCCACGAGCAAGCCTTCTCACTGCGCATCTGCGTGGAGCTGCCCCGCGCCTGGCAGCGCCAGCACCTGCCCGTGGAACGACAACCGCAGGTCTACCGCCCACTGTTCGATATCAGCTCCCCACATTGGCGCGCACACCTGCCCGGTGCGCTGGTGGTCGTTGCCGCAGGCCCTCGCGGACAGATCCTCGATCACCAGGCGAACGTAGGTCCGGCCGTGCTCTGCAGCTTGTCCCACGGCATCGAAGCCTTCGCCAGCCTGGCCGACCTGCACACTGAGCTGTGCGAACGCCTGGATGACCCCTTGCAGAGCGAGCCCATGCTGCGGCTGTACAAGCGCCATGAAGACCGCGACCGCGCCCGGCTTGCCGAGCGGCTGCGCTACGACTGGTTTGCCGAAGACCTGCTCGAAGAACAGCTCGAGCATTTGATCGATGCCCAGTCGGCCCGCCTTGCGGCGGCATGGATCAAGTCCTGGAACCAGGGTAACCAGCGCCACCTGGATGCCTTCGATGCCGTACTGGCCGAATCCCTGAACCTGCTGCCAGAGCTTACCTGCAGGAATGCTCTGGCGACCCGCTACGCCCTGCTGTTGGAAAAAAGCCTGCCCAGTTGGCTGCGCAACAGCCCCCAGCAGGCGCTTACCCATACCGCGCAAGCCATGCAAGAGCTCATCATTGCCATTGAACGGGCGGGCGCGCCGGGCATCCTCACACTGGAACAGTTCCGCCAGCGGCACACTTTGCTGGCCTGGACCCGCGAGCGTCTGCGCGAACGCCTGCGCCATGCCTGCGGCCAGGACCTGGACCCAAGCAAGCTCAAGGTCAGCGTCACGATGGCCCGGCAGGTCGGTCCGCTGACCAATCCGCTGATGCCCACAGGTTATATTCCGGTGGTCAGCCGACCGCAGGTAGGCGATACCGTGGAACTGCGCAGCGTCACCTACGACCTGGACGAACTGGCCCTGTTCAATATCGCCTGGTTCGACGTCGATTACTGGCTCACTGCGCGCGTGCATTTGAGCGACGGCACCCCGATAGAAGGCGTAACGCCCGACGCCATAAGGCAAATGATCCGTACTCTCGATGCCGGCAGCGGCTACATCCGCTACCTGCAGACGCAACTGGTCGACTCGCCCGCAGGCCAGTGGCGCCAGGAGGCTCATGGCCGCATCAACCGCGCGCGCATGCAGGCTGAAGCGGTCAAGGCCAAATACGCCAGGCACTTTTTGCCCGATCCGCTGGAGCAGGGTTATCGCTGGGTAAAGACCATCCTTCGGTACCCTGACAGCAACTGGCGCGCCACGGTCGAGGAGCATCGCATCAGCGTGCGCCAGTTGGTGATTCAGGGCCACACGGTGCAGGGCGTGCTACTGCTCAATGCCGAGGTGCAGAGCATCACTTCGTTCGTGGTCTACACACCGGATGTGCCTGACCGACGGCCCTGGCGCGAGTACCGCAACACCCGAGAAATGCTGCGTGCACTGCGTCGCAGCGCGGCCTTGCGCAGCTACGTGACCCAACGCATGCCGTTGGCAGATGCAGCGCGTATCGACATGCTGTTGCTCAGGGGTGGCCTGGCCCCACATGTCACCCGTCCGACCATCGACGGCGACCTGTTCAAGGCCTGCTACCTGGCTGAGGTGCGCGCGCTGATGGCGTCGGTCGATCAAAGCACCCGCAGCAACCTGGAACTGCTCGGCCAAACGGCCTTGAGTACCCTCTGGCTGCTGCTCGACCTGATCAGCCTGGTACTGCCAAGCCGCGCATTGTCGGCCCTGGCGTTCGGACGCGCGTCGATTTCCATCATCAACGGACTGCAGGCGCTTGCAGAAGAGGATCGCATGGAAGCCCTGGACCATGCCTTCAACGCCCTGAGTCATACGGTTGATGGGCTCAACAGCTTTGCCGGCTCGACCATCATGCGCCGGGCGCTACGCGGGCTGCCCAAGCCGCCTTCGGCGCCCATGCCGGCGCATTACGCCGCAGCGCCCGAGAGTCGGTACCTGCGTCACCTCAGCGAGCGACATCAGGGGGAAGGGATCTTCGAACAGCGCTTGCCCCACCATGGCCAGCGCCAGTATTTCATCCAGGACAAGCATGGCCAGCACTACCAGGTTACGTTCGATGGCCTGCGCTGGCGTGCCGTCGATCCGCGGCAGCCGGATGCGTATCTCAAGGTGCCGGTCAAGCGACTGGAAAACGGCGATTGGGTGGTCGACTCGCCCGTGCTCTGGTACGACGGCCTGCCCGACCTGGCACAGTTGTTCGCCGACAGCGCGCTGAGCGAGCCACTTGCTGGGAACCCGGTGCCTGGCCCGCAGGCTCTCTACTCGGCCGATGGCCAGCTGTACTTACAGGCCGGATCACTGCAGCTACCCGTGCGGCGCCACCTGTTGCTCGCGCACTACCATCTGCAACTGCCTGCCACTGAAGGAGGTCAGCGCACGGCATGGGCAGTCCTGCGCTGGCAAGACGATGAATGGCGTATTCGCCTGCGCCAGGCTGGCCGCGCCAGCGAATGGCTGACGCTGCCTGGGCTCTACTCGGTGATACGCGGCAACAGCTGATCCAGACGCTGGTACAGCGCACTGGAGCTGGGCCAGTTGCGCAGCAGGCGCGCCCGGTCACGGGCGAACGCCGGCGCGAAGCTGAGCTGGGTGGCGTGCTGGCACATGGCGTCGAGGTCGATCAATGACCATTGGCCGTCTTGCCAGAACAGGTTGTGGCCCTTCATGTCGCCATGGCTGATGCGCTCGCGGATCAACTGCTGGAGCAAGGACTGCAGGGCCTGCAGTTGATCCTCGGGCACCTCGCCGCTGTCGATGTAGGGCGCGAAGCTTTCGATCAGGTCCGGTCCATCGGCATACTCGGTGACCAGGTAGGCGCGGCTGCGCAGGCCCATGACCCGTTGCTCCAGCACCGCCAGCGGCTTGGGCGTGGCAATGCCGAGAAACTCGAGTCGGTGGCCCTCGATCCACGAATGCCAGGCCCGGCTCGGGCGCCAGAAGCGCTTGAGCCAGTGGGCGGTGTTCTTGATGTTGTAGCGCTTGAGCACCAGCGGGCGCCCGTCGACCTCGATGCGCGCGACGCTGGCGGCGCCGCCGGTCTTGTACAGGTGGCCCTGCTCGATCAATGCATCGGCCTGCTCCAGCACCGGCAGCATGGCCTCGACCTGCTGGCGGCGGATCGCCCGCAGGCCAGAGAGGCTGCGTTCGACACTGAACAGGGTGCATTCGCGGCCGGCCTTGTCCAGGTAGTCCTTCAGGCGCCAGGTGCGGACCTTGTCGACCTGCTTCTGCAAGGCTTCCAGGGGCAACGCGTGCTCGGCATTGGCCAGCAGGTAATGCACCAGCAGCTCCTCGATGAACGGCTCAAGGCGCTTGGGCAATTGCGCGAAGAACACCCCGAGGTTCTCCAGCACGCGCTGGCGCGAGAGGTGCTGCCCGGGCTGCTCGGCCTTGATCCCGGCGCCATCGATCAGGTACAGGCGACCATCGTGGCGCAGCAGGTTGTCCAAGTGCAGGTCCTCCTGCCACAAGCCCTTGGCATGCATCTGCGCGACCGCGGTCAGCGCTTCGCCGAGCACCAGCTGTTGTTCATCGGCCAGTGG
>JAEWGL010000104.1 GCA_023388335.1 Pseudomonadota bacterium
TCTGCAGCGCGGCGGCCACCCAAGGAGCTGGCTTGTCCTGCGATCGGCCGCGAAGCGGCCGTAAAGCCAGCCATCTCGATCTGTCTGGTGCAGCGCGGTTACAGGGGTTGCGACCGCTGCGCGGTCGATCGCGGCACAAGGCGCGCTCCCACAGAGCGGTAGTGCCGCGCTTGCAGGCCTTGTTCTCTGCGCGACAGCGCAGCCCAGCGGGCTTGCCCGCGAAAGGGTCAACACAGATCGCCAGTGAACCAGTGCCCAATCACTGCCGACGCGCATCGGTACGCTCAATCGCTCTGCGCATCACATGCAATCAACTGCCTCACCATCGCCTGAGCCAGCGGCGACAATCCATGCCCCACGCGGCTGACGATGCCGTAGCGGGTATAGAAGGCGTCCTGGTCCGCGGGCAGGTCGACCAGCTCCAGCGTCACCAATCCCCCGTCCATCTGATAAGGCCGCAGATTCCCACTGCAGGCAATGCCGATCGCATCCGAATGCATCACCACGTTGAGCAGGGCATAACCGTGCTCGCACTCCACGCTGGGGACGAAGTCCTGGCGGCCGCTGAGGTCGGCCAGGACCTTGCGGATGTTCGGCGGACGGAAGGTGGTGGCCAGCGGATAGTCGAACAGGTCGGCCGCCCGCACTTGCACGCGCTCGCTCAAGGGATGCCCGGTACGGCAGCAGAAATGCCAGCGCTGCGGGGCGAGCTTGTGCACTTGGTAATCCGGATCAGCCTCGAACTGGCGGGTGTCGGCGACGAAGAATTCGATTTCCTCGGATACCAGCCGACGGTTCAGCGCCTGCCAGTTATCCACCTGAAAGCACGTCCGCGCCGCCGGAAATTCACTGATGAACCGCGCCACGGCGCGCGGCACCAGTCCGCCTGCCGGGGCAGGGCCAGAACCGAAGCGCACCATGCCCGTGGTCGCGCCATTGAACTGGTTGATCTCGTTGACCAGGTTGTGCGCGCCATGCACCAGCCGGCGCGAGTGCTCCAGTACCAGCAAGCCTTGGCGTGTGGGCAGCAGCTCCTTGCTGGCACGGTCGACCAGGCGGCAGCCGACGTTGTGCTCCAATGTCTGGATGCTGCGGCTGAATGCCGATTGCGAGAGGTTCACCGCGGCCGCGGCCGCGACGAAGCTGCGGTGTTCCACCAAGGCGATGAAGTGACGAAGTTGCCGGAGGTCTATATGCATTTTCTACATTAAAAAGTTCGGTGAAATGCAATTGCTGCGTAGGGCCTGCACCCTTATAAAGGGATCTACTTATTCCACAAAATATAATTTCAACATATTTATATTCTTATAAAGAATAAGCATTAGCCCCGCGATTCGGTTCCGCCAACGGAAATGCTCGCCAAGGCCCATGCCCAAGGAGCGTTTCATGTCGCGATTGTTCACCTGGCCGGCGCACGCGCCGGTATCCCCTCTGCAACCCTTGGCCATTGCCGTGCTGCTGGCCGGCGCGGGCATCAGCCTGCCCAGCACTGCTGATCAAACCGCGCCCCAGACGCCTTCCGCTGAGCAGGAAGCCAAGCTCGGCACGGTCACGGTCAATGCCCGCCGCCGCGAAGAAACCTCCCAGAGCGTGCCCACGCCGATCAGCGTGCTGAACAGCGAGACCCTGGAAACCCAGCGCATCTACCGCGTGCAGGATCTGCAGCAGCTGGTGCCCAGCACCAACGTCGCCTATGTGCATGCCCGCCAGTCGAGCATCTCGATCCGTGGCTTGGGCAACAACCCGGCCAGCGATGGCCTGGAAGGCAGCGTCGGCATCTACCTGGACAACGTCTACCTGGGGCGCCCTGGGATGGCGGTATTCGACATGCTCGACGTCGAGCAGCTCGAAGTCCTGCGCGGGCCGCAAAGTACATTGTTCGGCAAGAACACCACCGCCGGCGTGCTCAACATCACCACACGCAAACCGACCTTCCACAACGAAGGCAGCGTGCAATCCTCGCTGGGTGAGGACGGTTACTGGCAGACCCAGGGCAGCTACTCCGGGCCGATCACCGACACCCTCGCCGGCCGGATCAGTGCCTACCGCACCGAGGACGACGGCTATGTGAAGAACATCTACAACGGCGACGACCTCAACGGCGGCAAGCGCCAGGGCTTCCGGACCCAACTGCTGTTCCAGCCCAGCGACACCTTCAACCTGCGCTGGATCGGCGAATACAACGAGGAGGACTCCAACAACGGCATCCTCAGCCTCTACAGCACCGGCCCGACCGTCAATGGCGTGAACCGCTACGAGAGCCTGGCCGCGGCCGCTGGCGCCACCCTGGTGTCGGGCAAGGACCGCAAGGTCAACTTCAATGCCGACCAGCAGGTCACGGTGTTCCAGGGCGGGACGTCGGTCGAGGCCAACTGGACCCTGCCCAACGACTTCACCCTGACCTCGATCACCGCCTACCGCTGGTGGGACTTCACGCCGCGCAACGACGATGGCCTGAATGTCAGCGCCTCCTACAATGCCGGTGTCTCGGTGCGCGACAAGCAGTATTCCCAGGAAATCCGCCTGGCCTCGCCCACTGGCGGCGTCTTCGACTACGTGCTGGGTGCCTACTATTTCAAGCAGGACCTGGATAACCACTCCTTCAGCCTCTACGGGCCACAGGCCGATATCTGGAACGCCACGCCAGACGGCGCCCTGGCCAATGTCACCAGCCTGGGCGACGGGCATATCGATACCGACAGCTACGCGCTGTTCGCCCAAGGCACCTGGCATGTCACCGACAAGCTGGACTTTACCGCCGGCATCCGCGGCACTTACGAAGAAAAGAGCGCCTGGATCGAGCGCGACGCGCCTTTCAGTGGCGCGGCGGTTGGCGGCGCGGCGGCCGCGGCGCGCGAGGGCAGGGCCGGCGCCTACGATTCGGGCGACCTCAACCAGTACAGCTTCAGCCCGTCGGGCCTGGTCAGCCTGAGCTACCGCTTCAACCCCAACGTGCTGGGCTACGCCTCGCTGGCCCATGGCGAGAAGTCCGGCGGCGTCAACCTGACCGTCGGCGCTGCGCCGCGCCTGGGCACCGACTCGCTGCTGGTCGGCACCGAGCGGATCAACAACGCCGAACTGGGGATCAAGAGCACGCTGCTCGACAGCCGCCTGCTGCTCAACGCCAACCTGTTCTGGGCCGAGGTGCATGGCTACCAGGCCAACGTCTATGACCAGGTCAACCGCGTGCAGTACCTGGCCAACGCCGGCAGCGTGCGTTCCCGTGGCCTGGAGTTCGAGGCCACCGCGCTGCCCATCCGTGGCCTGACCGTGAACTTCAACGGCTCCTGGAACGACGTGCGCTATACCGAGTACGACGACGCTCCTTGTCCGCCGGAAGTCAGCCTGGTCAACGGCGCCGCCACTTGCGACCTCTCCGGGCACCAGGTGGTTGGCGCCTCGAAGTACATCGCCAACCTCAACGCCCAGTATACGTGGCAGCTGACCGAACGCATCGAACCCTACCTCACCGCCAGCTACGCCTTCCGCTCTCGCGCCGTGGGCACCATCGACGATTCGGATTTCGGCCAGATCCCCAGCTACGCGCTGGTCAACCTCTCCGGTGGCGTGCGCCTGGACCAGGGCGACGGCGTGCTCGACCTGTCGCTGTGGGTGAAGAACGCCGGCGACAAGACCTACTTCACCAGCCTGTGGAACTCCGCCAACGGCGGCTACGCCGGTGTACTCGGCACCCCGCGCACCGTAGGCGCCACTGCCCGCTACGACTTCTGAGCACAAGGAACCTGTGATGAACATCAAGACCTTCGGCATCGCCGCCGCGCTGGTCAGCGGCCCGCTGGCCGCCGCCCCCAGCGTCTACCCCACGGGCGTGACCCTCTACGACCCGGCCAAGGCCTGGAACGGCTACGTGATCTTCAGCGCGCCAGACAAGCAGACCCGGCTGATCGACATGAACGGCAACGAAGTCAAACGCTGGAACAACACCGGCTTCCCGGCCGCGCTGATCGACCCGAAGCTCAATGGCGGCAAGCGCGGCCACCTGTTCGTGCAGCTCGAGGAGGTCGCCGCGCCGAGCGCCCTGGCGTCCGCCGGCAATGGCCTGCGCAACAAGGTGGTCGGCGAGCTGGACTGGAGCGGCAAGGTGGTCTGGCAGTGGGGTGATCAGGCGCCGGGCGGCGCTGCCCATCAGCACCATGACCAGCGCCGCCTGGCCAATGGCAACACCCTGGTGCTGGCCAACCGGCTGCATGCGGTGCCTGGCTTCACGGTGCCGCAGGTGATCGATGATGTGATCTACGAGGTCGATCCCACGGGCAAGGTGGCCTGGAGCTGGACGGCGTCCGAGCACCTGGAAGAATTTGGCTTCACCGCAGAGCAGCTGCGGCTGGTGCGTGCCAGCAAGAACCCGGATGTGTTCCACATCAACAACCTCAGCGTGGTCGGCCCAAACCACTGGTACGTCAGCGGCGACAAGCGTTTCCACCCTGACAACCTGCTGATCGATTCTCGCGAAGGCAACTTCATCGCCATCATCGACCGCCAGACCGGCAAGGTAACCTGGCGCCTGGGGCCGAACCTGCCCAAGCTCAACGCTTATGCGCCGGCCAAGGTGCCGCGCCCGGTCGATCAGTTCTCTGGCCAGCATGATGCGCACATCATCCCCGAAGGCCTGCCCGGCGCGGGCAACCTGCTGGTGTTCGACAACCAGGGCGAGGCCGGCTACCCACGCGTGCCGCTGAGCCTGCTGGGCGGCTCGCGGATTCTCGAGATCGACCCGGTCAAGGGCGAGATCGTCTGGCAGTACAGCGCCGTGGACAGCGGCCAGCCGGGCTGGGCGTTCTACAGCGCTTTCATCAGCAGCGCCCGGCGCCTGCCCAACGGCAACACCCTGATCGACGAAGGCAAGTTCGGTCGAGTGTTCCAGGTAACCCCCTCGGGCGAGATCGTCTGGGAATACGTCAGCCCCTATTTCGGCAAGGCGCCGCTGGGCAACGCCCGCAGCAACTGGCTCTACCGCGCCCTGCCGGTGCCTTACGACTGGGTGCCGGAAGGTACCCCGCGTGTCGAGCAGGCGGTGACGCCGCCGGCCCTGGAGCAGTTCCGCGTCACCGCCCACCCCTGAAACCTTCACTGTGCTGGCGCCCACGCGGGCGCCCTGGAGTCCTTATGAATGCCAAGACCCAAACCCCTGAACTGCCGGAAGGCGCCTGCATCACCGCCAAGGTCCCGGAGCGCAATCAAGCGGTACTCGGCGATGTCGTGGTCAACCCTTACCGGTTGGCGCCACTGACGGCGATCGTGCGCGACGGTGGCCGGGCCATCAGCGCCGCCCATGTGCGGGTGCTGGGGCGCGGTGAGCGTGGCGTCGACATCAGCTACGACGTTTCTGACCGGTCGCTGTGGACCTACGGCGGCATCCCGGTGTTCGGCCTCTACCCGGACCACGTCAACCAGGTCGAAGTAACCTACAAGCTCGACGGCGAACGCCTGCGCGAGCGTTACGAAATCTACGCGCCAGCCGTGCGCCTGCCGGTGGTTGCCCGTCAGACGGCGGCACTGCCCGTCGTCGAGCCGGTCAAGGTGGCGCCGGGCTTCGAGCAACGCCTGTAC
>JAEWGL010000119.1 GCA_023388335.1 Pseudomonadota bacterium
CCTGCTGCACAAGGGCCTGAACAACTACTGGGGCTACAACAGCATCGCCTTCTTTGCCCCGCACCCCCGCTACCTGGCCAACGGCAAGATCGCGGAATTCAAGGAGATGGTCGCGCACCTGCACGACGCGGGGCTGGAGCTGATTCTCGACGTGGTCTACAACCATACCGCCGAGGGCAATGAGCAAGGCCCGACCCTGTCGATGCGCGGCATCGACAACGCTTCCTACTATCGCCTGATGCCCGACGACAAACGCTACTACATCAACGACTCCGGCACCGGCAACACCCTCGACCTGAGCCACCCGTGCGTCCTGCAGCTGGTTACCGACTCGCTGCGCTATTGGGCCGGCGAGATGCATGTGGATGGCTTCCGCTTCGACCTGGCGACCATTCTCGGGCGCTACCACGACGGCTTCGACGAACGCCACAGCTTCCTCGTTGCCTGTCGCCAGGACCCCTTGCTCAGCCAGGTCAAACTGATTGCCGAGCCTTGGGACTGCGGCCCCGGTGGCTATCAGGTGGGCAACTTCGCCCCCGGCTGGGCGGAGTGGAACGACCGCTTCCGTGACACCGCCCGGGCCTTCTGGAAAGGCGACGAAGGCCAGCTGGCCGATTTTGCCTCGCGCATCACCGCCTCGGGCGAGCTCTTCAACAACCGCGGCCGGCGCCCTTACGCTTCGGTCAACTTCATCACCGCCCACGATGGTTTCACCCTGCGCGACCTGGTCTCGTACAACGACAAGCACAACGAGGACAATGACGAAAACAACCAGGACGGCACCGACAACAACCTGTCCTGGAACTGCGGCGCCGAAGGTCCGACCGAAGACCCTGAGATCGCTGATCTGCGCATGCGCCAGATGCGCAACTTCTTCGCCACATTGTTGCTCTCCCAGGGCACACCCATGATCGTCGCTGGTGACGAATTCAGCCGCACCCAGAACGGCAATAACAATGCCTATTGCCAGGACAGCGACATCGGCTGGATCAACTGGGACCTGGACGAGGAAGGCAAGGCGATGTTGAGCTTCGTCAAGCGCCTGACCCGCCTGCGCCTGGAATACCCCGTGCTGCGCCGTTCGCGCTTCCTGGTCGGTGACTACAACGAAGCCATCGGGGTCAAGGACGTCACCTGGCTGGCGCCTGATGCCAGCGAGATGACCGTGGAGCAATGGCAGGACCCCCATGGCCGCTGCCTGGGGATGCTCATGGACGGCCGTGCCCAGGTCAGCGGCATCGCCCGCCCCGGCTCCGACGCGACCTTGCTGCTGATCGTCAATGCCCATCACGATACCGTGCCCTTCCAATTGCCCCCGGTACCCGAGGGAGACCACTGGAGCTGCCTGGTCGACACCGACCGACCGCAACTGCGCAAGGCCCAGCACCTGGACTTCGGCACCACGTTCGAGGTCAAGGGCCGTTCGCTGTTGCTGTTCGTTCTGCAGCGCGAAGAGGATTGAGCGGACCGAGGAACCTGAGGAGGCCTGGCCGGTCCTAAGCTGTATCGCCGTTGGCCAGGAGTCACCGTGAACCTCGAAGCCGGCAAGCCAGGTTTCGCAGCCGTCAGCCACGCCCCGCCCGTTCACCGGGTGCGTGTGCTGACGGTCAATACCCACAAGGGCTTTACCGCCTTCAACCGCCGCTTCATTCTCCCTGAGTTACGTGAAGCGGTGCGCAGCACCCAAGCCGACATCGTCTTTCTCCAGGAAGTGCTCGGCAGCCATGACCGGCATGCCGCCCGCTATCCCAGCTGGCCGCAAACCTCGCAGTATGAATTTCTCGCCGACAGCATGTGGAGTGATTTTGCCTATGGGCGCAATGCCGTCTACCCCGACGGCCACCACGGCAACGCCTTGCTGTCCAAGTACCCCATCCTCGAGTACCGTAACCTCGACGTCTCGATCACCGGGCCCGAACGCCGCGGTCTGCTGCATTGCCTGCTGGACGTGCCCGGTCCACGCCACGTGCATGCCATCTGCGTGCACCTGTCGTTACTCGAAAGCCATCGCCAGAAACAACTGGAGTTGCTGCGCCGCCTGCTCAATTCACTACCCGCCGACGACCCGGTGATCATCGCTGGCGACTTCAACGACTGGCAGCTGCGCGGCAACCGCACCCTCGCCCGCCAGTGTGATTTGCACGAAGCGTTCGAGCGCCACCATGGCCTGCTTGCCCGCACCTATCCCGCCCGTCTGCCCTTGCTGCGGCTGGACCGCATCTACCTGCGCAATGCCGAGAGTCATGCGCCAAAGATCTTGGGTCATAAACCCTGGACGCATCTGTCCGACCATCTGCCGCTGGCTGTGGAAGTCCAGTTTTAGCCAACATTCGGCATGACCACAGGCAGCAATAGCGAATGCGGTTATGCCTGAATCAAGGCAGGACGCGCTGGTAAGCGCACCGCCGACAGACCTACGCTCCTTGCGAGCGCAGGCCCATGGCGCAGTGGCGGTGGCATTGAGGTGGAGGCTAGCTCACCCAGGAATCACCGCGGTTTCATCACCAGCACCCCCAACGGTGGCAGGTTCAACGCCAGCGACAGGGGTTGGCCATGGCTGGGAATCGATTCGCTGGTCACCGCCCCCAGGTTGCCCACATTGGAGCCGGCATAGGTCTCGGCATCGCTGTTGAGCAGCTCCTGCCACTGTTCACCGAAGGGCACGCCAATTCGATACGCTTCCCGCGGCACGGGAGTGAAATTGGCGACCACCAGCAGCAGCTCGCCGCTGCTGGTCCAGCGCAACCAGGCGTAGACGCTGTTTTGCGCATCGTCGCCAATCAGCCACTGGAAGCCCTGAGGCTGGCAGTCCAGCTCGTGCAGGGCCGGTTGTTCGCGATACAGACGGTTAAGGTCGCTGACCAGGCGCTGCACACCCTGGTGCTCGGAGTACTGCAGCAGGTACCAGTCCAGCTGCTGGTCGTGGTTCCACTCGCGCCATTGGCCGAACTCGCAGCCCATGAACAGTAGCTTCTTGCCCGGATGCATCCACATGAAGGCCAGGTAGGCGCGCAGGTTGGCGAACTTCTGCCAGCGATCCCCCGGCATCTTGTCGATCAGCGAGTGCTTGCCGTGCACCACCTCGTCATGGGAAATCGGCAGGATGAAGTGCTCTGAATAGGCGTAGATCAGCCCGAAGCTCATTTCGTTATGGTGGTGATTACGGTGGATGGGATCGTTCTGGATGTAATGCAGCGTGTCGTGCATCCAGCCCATGTTCCACTTGTAGCCAAAGCCCAGACCGCCCTGCTGCGTGGGCTGGCTCACCCCAGGCCAGGCCGTGGACTCCTCGGCGATGATGAGGCTGCCCGGAGCCTCCAGGGCAGCCACGTCGTTGAGATGTCGCAGGAAGTCGATGGCTTCCAGGTTCTCGCGCCCGCCGTGGCGGTTGGGCACCCATTCCCCGGCCTTGCGCGAATAGTCGCGGTACAGCATCGAGGCCACGGCATCCACACGCAGGCCGTCGATATGGAAGTGTTTGAGCCAATGCAGCGCCGAGGCCAGCATGAAGCCGCGCACCTCGTTGCGTCCAAGGTTGTAGATCAGCGTGTCCCAATCCTGGTGGAAGCCCTCCAGCGGGTTGGCGTATTCATACAGTGCCGTGCCGTCGAACTGGGCCAGGCCATGTTCGTCGGTGGGGAAATGCGCCGGGACCCAGTCCAGAATCACACCGATCTCAGCCTGATGACAGGCGTCGATGAAGGCCGCGAAGTCTTCCGCGGTGCCATACCGCGCGGTCGGCGCGAACATCGACAACGGCTGATAGCCCCAGGAGCCGCCGAATGGGTGCTCCATGATTGGCAGCAATTCGATATGAGTGAAGCCCAGCTCCTGCACATAGGGCACCAGTCGATCGGCCAGCTCGCGCCAGTTGTAGAACCGCAAGACCTCGCCGACTTCATCCAGCTCGCACTGCCAGGAACCGGCGTGCAGCTCGTAGATCGACAAGGGCGCGCTGTAGGCGTGACGCTCGCCTCGCGTCTGCATCCAGGTGTGGTCCTGCCAGTCGTGGCCCAGCTCGCCGGCCACCTTCGAGGCGGTGCTGGGGGGCAGCTCGGTGGCGCGGGCCAAGGGGTCGGCCTTGAGCGGCAGCACACCGTGCTGGCCGAGCACCTCGAATTTGTAGGACTCCCCGACGCCCAGGCGCGGTATGAACAGCTCCCATACACCGGCATCGTGGCGCAGGCGCATGGGGTGGCGCCGGCCGTCCCAGTTGTTGAAATCACCCACCACCGAGACCCGGCGGGCATTGGGTGCCCATACCGAGAAGCACACGCCGTGCACGCCATCGACCTGCATCGGCTGGGCGCCAAAACGTCCCGAGAGGTCGCGGTGGTTGCCCTCGGCGAACAGGTAAAGATCCATCTCGCCCAGTTGCGGGCCGTAGCTGTATGGATCCTCGGTGATCTGCTCGCCGCCCGCCCAAGTAATCTGCAATACGTAGGGCTGAGCCTGGCTCAGGTGGATCGTGAACAAACCCGGCAACGAGCCCTGCTGCAGTTCGCCAAGCGGCTTGCCTCCCTCACGCGCGAGCAAGCGAACGCTCAAGGCGGTGGGTAAGTAAGCACGCACGAATACGCCGCCCGCACCGTCCGGATGCGGGCCCAATACAGCGAATGGGTCGGCGTGTTCGGCGCGGGCCAGGGCATCGACATCCCGTTGCCGAAGTCCGCCGTTTTCACGCGTTGTTGCATTCATCTATGACTCTCCCCAGGTACTGATCAGTCCATGCAGGCCGTGCAAGGGTACGGCCAGCCAGCTCGGCCGGTTCTCGGCCTCATAAAGGATTTCATAGGCAGCTTTTTCCAGGCAGAACAGCTCCAGTGCCGCACGCTCACCTTCAGCCTGCTCCCAGGCATGCGGCAAGGCTGCGGTCGCCAGCCCATATGCCTCGACGAAGGCGTGGCGGGACTGGTGCAGGTACTGCCTGGCCACCCGTTGACGCGCCTGACGCGCAGGCTCGGACAAATCTACCGCCGAGGCGTTGCGCAGGATCATCGCTGCAGCATAGTCGAAGGATCGCAGTACGCCGCTGACATCCTTGTATGGGCTGTGCTTGGCCCGTCGCTCATCGAGCACCCGCGCCGGTTCTCCCTCGAAGTCGATCAGGTAGGCATCACCCTGCACCACCAGCACCTGGCCCAGGTGCAGGTCACCATGCACGCGCATCAATAGTCCGCCCTGGGCCAGGCTAGCCAGATTCTCGACATGCCGGGTCAGGCCGTCGCGCTGTTGCTGCAGGTCCTCGACCAGGGCCTGGCTGTCGCTGTCCAGGTGGTCGCGGTGCTGAGCCAGCAGGTCAAGGGCATGGCTGAGTTCGGCGCTGATCTGCCGGCCCCAGTGCGCGCTGTCCTCGGCGGTGCTGGCACGGGGCTCGAAGGCCGGGTCACTGCTCGGCGCGCCAAGCAACAGGTGCATCTCGCCCAGACGCTGGCCGAGCAAGGCAGCAAAGCCTGTGAGTTCCTCAAGGGCATCGGTATGCGCCTGGGCCTCGCCATTGCCCGGCTCCATTTCATCGCGGATGGCTCGCTCCAGCGTGTTCTGCGACCAGTCCCAAGCATCGCCCTGGTTGCTCAGGTAACCCTGGGCGATCATCAGCAGGTGCGGCTCGCCCTGTGCGTCGACGCGACTGACCCAACCGAGCAGCGGCGAGATGTTGGCAAAGCCCGCGGCCGTCAGATAGGCACTCATCTCAAGTTCGGGGTGGATGCCCGGGTTGACCCGGCGGATCAGCTTGAGCACCAGGGTGTTGCCAACCACGACCGAGCTGTTGGATTGCTCGGCGCTCAGGTAGCGCACCTCGCTGTCCTCGCCCAAGTTGAGAGTGGCCAATTGCGCGGTGCTTTCGAAACGCAATTCACCTGCCGCGCTCGGCAAGCGGGTGCCCTCCTGGCAGGCGCGCAACACCGCGCGGATGAAGGGTTCGAGAACGAAGGCGTCGGTAATCAAGCCGACCTGGCGGCCGCGGCGCACCCGCGCCAGCGCGAGCTGCTGGGGCAAGGCGCTGCTGATCTGCTCTTCGCCGATCAGGCCAAACGGCAGCTGGTAGTGGCTGGTCTGGCCGCCGCCCTGCACTTCGATCTCGCTGAGCAGCACCGGACTGATCGAGGAGCCGAAGCGCACGCCATAGCGAATGCGTACCTGATCGATGTGGGTTTCCTTGCCAGCGAACCAGCGCCGCTTGGGCAGGTATTGAGGCAGGATGGTGGCCTGCAAGGTGTCGCAGACGGGGGATTCGAGTAGCTCTTCCATACGTTTTTTCAACACCAGGGTGGTGAACTCCGGGAGGCTCTGGGTCGGCTCCACGTGCCAGCTGGGCATGCGGTCGCGCGGCGCCAGGACGAACCAGTAGAAGCCATAGGGCGGCAAGGTCAGCAGAAACGGGAGCTGGCCGATGGGCGGGAACGCGCTGCCGCCGAGCATCTCGACCGGCACGCTCTCGGCGTAGTGCGACAGCTCAAGCTCGGCAGCCTGGGCGGCGCGCGAAACGTTGGCGACACAGAGCACGATCTCGGTCTGGCCATCGGCATCGGTGTATTCGCGCAGATAGGCCAGGATGCGCCGGTTGCTGGGGCTGAGCATTTTCAACGTACCGCGGCCAAAGGCCTTTTGCTGCTTGCGCACGGCCAGCAGACGGCGGTTCCAGTTGAGCAATGAATGCGGGTCGTGGGACTGGGCCTCGACGTTGACCGCCTGGTAGCCGTACAGCGGGTCCATGATCGGGGGCAGCACCAGGCGCTGTGGGTCGGCGCGAGAGAAGCCACCGTTACGGTCCAGCGACCATTGCATGGGGGTGCGCACGCCGTCACGATCGCCCAGGAAGATGTTGTCGCCCATGCCAATTTCGTCGCCGTAATACAGGGTCGGCGTGCCTGGCATCGACAGCAGCAGGCTGGTCAACAGCTCGATGCGTCGACGGTCGCGCTGCAGCAGCGGCGCCAGGCGGCGGCGGATGCCCAGGTTGATGCGCGCGCGGCGGTCTTGCGCGTAATAGTTCCAGAGGTAGTCGCGCTCTCGGTCGGTGACCATTTCCAGGGTCAGCTCGTCATGGTTGCGCAGGAAGATCGCCCATTGGCAGTTGGCCGGAATTTCCGGCGTCTGGCGCAGGATATCGGTGATCGGGAAGCGGTCCTCCATGGCCAGTGCCATGTACATGCGGGGCATCAGCGGGAAGTGGAAAGCCATGTGGCACTCGTCGCCATCGCCCTCGCCGAAGTACGGCCGGGTGTCTTCAGGCCACTGGTTGGCCTCGGCCAGGAGCATGCGGTCGGGGTAGTTGGCGTCGATCTCGGCGCGGATGGCCTTGAGCACCTGGTGGGTCTCGGACAGGTTTTCGTTGTTGGTGCCGTCGCGCTCGATCAGGTAGGGGATAGCGTCCAGGCGCAGGCCATCGACGCCCAGGTCGAGCCAATAGCGCATCACCCCGATCACGGCCTTCATGACCTGCGGGTTATCGAAGTTCAGGTCTGGCTGGTGCGAGTAGAAGCGGTGCCAGAAGTACTGACCGGCCACCGGGTCCCAGGTCCAGTTGGACTTCTCGGTGTCGATGAAGATGATCCGCGTACCGTCGTATTTTTGGTCGTCGTCCGACCATACGTAGAACTCCCGCGCCCGGCTGCCGGGCTTGGCGTGGCGGGCGCGCTGGAACCAGGGGTGCTGGTCGGAGGTGTGGTTGATGACCAGCTCGGTGATCACCCGCAGGCCACGCTTGTGCGCCTCGGCGATGAAGCGCCGTGCGTCGGCCATGCTGCCATAGTCGCTGTGCACCGCCTTGTACTCAGCGATGTCGTAGCCATCGTCGCGCCGTGGCGACGGGTAGAATGGCAGCAGCCAGAGGGTATTGACCCCAAGCTCGGCAATGTAGTCGAGCTTGGCGATCAAGCCGGGAAAGTCGCCAATGCCATCGTTGTTCGAGTCGAAGAAGGACTTGACGTGTACCTGGTAGATCACCGCGTCCTTGTACCAGAGCGGGTCGTCGATGAACGCTGCCGGGCGGCTACGCTTGGCCATGGTCGACTCCTTTCTAGAGGGCTTTTTCTATACGCCAGATCCCGAAGGGCAGGTGCCAGGGTTCGATGCGCATCCACTGAGTCTTGCCATGCCAGGTCCAGCGGTGGCCGCTCATCAGGTCTTCGCCGAGCGTGTCGGCGCCATCGTCCAGGCCCAGTTCCCACAGCGGCAATTCGAAATGCGCCTCTTGAGCGTTGTGCGGATCGAGGCTGATGGCTACGAGGATAAAGTTGTCCTTGTTCGCCGTGCGCTTGCCGAAGTACAGGATGTTGTCGTTCCAGCAATTGTAGAAGCTCAGCCCCAGGTGGGTTTGCAAGGCGCGGTTCTGCCGACGAATGCGATTGAGCTGGGCAATTTCGGCGATGATGTTGCCCGGCTGGGTGAAGTCGCGTGGGCGGATCTCGTACTTCTCCGAATCCAGGTACTCCTCCTTGCCTGGCAGCGCCGCCCCTTCGCACAGCTCAAAGCCTGAATACATGCCCCATAGTCCCGAGCCCATGGTCGCCAGGGCGGCACGGATCAGGAAGCCGGCGCGGCCGGAGTTCTGCAGGAAAAACGGGTTGATGTCGGGCGTGTTGACGAAGAAGTTGGGGCGGTAACACTGCGACCACGGCGGCTGGTTGAGCTGCTCGAAGTATTCGGTGAGCTCGGCCTTGGTGTTGCGCCAGGTGAAATAGGTGTAGCTCTGCGCGTAACCGACCTTGCCCAGGCGCGCCATCATCGCCGGCTTGGTAAAGGCCTCGGCGAGGAAGATCACCTCCGGATGCTGGCTGCGGACATTGGCGATCAGCCATTGCCAGAATGGCAGCGGCTTGGTGTGCGGGTTGTCGACGCGGAAGGTCTTGACCCCCTCCTCGACCCAGCCCACCACCACGTCACGCAGTGCCAGCCACAGCGAGGGCACCGCCTCGGCGGCGTAGAAGTCGACGTTGACGATGTCCTGGTATTTTTTCGGTGGGTTTTCGGCATAGCGGATAGTGCCGTCCGGACGCCAGCTGAACCAGCCTGGGTGCTCGGTGAGCCAAGGATGGTCCTGGGAGCACTGGATGGCGAAGTCCAGGGCGATTTCCAGGCCATGCTCGGCCGCAGCGGCGACCAGCCGGCGGAAGTCCTCGCGGCTGCCCAGTTGCGGATGAATGGCCTCATGCCCGCCTTCGGCACTGCCGATGGCATAGGGGCTGCCTGGGTCGCCCGGCGCCGCCTGCAGGGCATTGTTGCGGCCCTTGCGGTGCGCGGTCCCGATGGGGTGGATCGGCGGGAAATAGAGCACGTCGAAGCCCATGTCGCGAATCATCGGCAGGCGCTGGTGCACATCGTTGAAGGTGCCGTGACGCGCGGGATCATCGGTGATCGACCGCGGGAACAACTCGTACCAGCTGGCGAACAGCGCCTGCTGGCGGTCCACGTCCACCGGCAGTTCGTGGCTGCGGGTCAGGTAACTGCGGTGCTCGGCTTCGCTCATCAGCAGAGCGGTGTTGGCATCCATCAGCAACGTCACCTGCTCGTCGACCGGCAAGGTCGGCAGGCGCTGCTGCAAGGCGTGCAACTGTTCGCGCAGCACGCCTTCACTGCGCTCGATACCTTGGCCGAGCAGCAGCCTGCCCTCCTCCAGTTCCAGGTTCACGGCTACGCCGGCGTGGTATTTCTTCTCCAGGTCATGGCAATAGGTAGCATAGGGATCGATCCAGGCTTCGATACTGAACAAGTGCAAACCCAGTTCCTGCGGGATGAACTCGGCCTGCCAGAGGTCGTTGCCCAAAACCTCCATCGGCACGCAATGCCAGCGCTGGCTGTGCGCCTGACGCCAGTTGAGCATCACGGCCAGGCGGTCATGGCCATCGACGTAGACCTTGCTGCTGACCTGCACCGGCTGGCCCGCTACCGCCTTGGCCGCGAACTCGCCGCCATCCAGGACCGGCTGGGTATTCTCGATGACGATTCGCGGTGCCAGCAACGCCTGGGACAGGCTGATGGCCTGGTCGGGGTGGTCGTTGGCCATGGGCACGCTTTCGAAGGGCTCATTATGGGACATCGAACCTTGCTCCGTTTTGCTGGGCGGTAAGCATTCAGAGCGGTCCTACTGACCGGGGTTCAAAAAATAATGGCATTGCCGGGAATACACCTGGGGGATGGATTGCCGCGGGGCAGGTCCTGTGGGAACGGCGGTTCGGCGCCTGACCCAATCCCCAGCCATGCACCCGTCAACCCACACCTAATCTCCAGACATACCCTAATGGCCAGCATGAACCAAAAAAATGAGCGAATCGGGCCGGCTAGAGTCGTAACTTGCACACCCCTGCAGTCAGCGAGGTTTGTTCATGAATATCCCTACGCCCCCTGAAACGCCCGATCCCAATATCGACGACCCCAAGCTGCCACCGCCCACGCCGGATGAAGAGCCGGACGAGCAGCCCGGCAAACCGTCCCTGCCAGTGGGAGATCCGCCCAGCCAGGAGCCTCCGGTGAAGGCTTGAACAAAAGCTGCAAGCTGCAAGCACAAGCGCGCACGGCCTGCTCTGCTTGTAGCTTGTAGCTTATCCCTTGAACAACTCGATACTGATCTCGCGCATCCTGAACTTCTGTACTTTCCCCGTGACCGTCATGGGAAATTCGTCGACGAAGTGATAATGACGCGGCACTTTGAAGTGAGCGATACGTGCCTTGCACCACGCCCGCAACACCTCGGCACTGGTGCTGTGATCCGCATGCAACTTGATCCAGGCGACGACCTCCTCGCCATACTTGCTGCAAGGCATCCCCACGACCTGTACGTCAGCCACCGCCGGATGGGTGAAGAAGAACTCCTCCAGTTCGCGCGGATAGATGTTCTCGCCGCCGCGGATGATCATGTCCTTGTTACGCCCGACGATGCGCACGTAGCCGGCCTCGTCCATCACCGCCAGGTCGCCGGTGTGCATCCAGCAGGCCGGATCGATGGCATCGAGGGTGGCCTGCGGCTGCTCCCAGTAGCCGAGCATGACGCTGTAACCTCGCGTGCAGAGTTCGCCGATCTGTCCCCGCGGGACGATGCAGCCCTGTTCGTCGACCAGTTTGCTCTCCAGGTGCGGCTGGGTCCGCCCGACGGTGGTCACCCGCAGCTCCAGGTCGTCGTCGGGGCCGGTCTGCAAGGACACAGGGCTGGTCTCGGTCATGCCATAGGCGATCTGCACTTCGCCCATGTGCAGTTGGTCGATCACCCGTCGCATTACCTCGATCGGGCAGGTGGCACCGGCCATAATGCCGCTGCGCAGGCTGCTGAGGTCCAAGGCGCTGCGCCGGGGGTGGTCGAGCATGGCGATGAACATGGTCGGCACGCCATAGAGAATGGTTGCGCGCTCGCTGGCCACGGCCTTCAGGGTCAGCTCGGGGTCGAAGGCGTCGCTGGGGTAGATCATGGTGCTGGCGTGGGTGATGCAGCCGAGGTTGCCCATGACCATGCCAAAGCAGTGGTACAGCGGCACCGGGATCACCATGCGGTCCTGCTCGGTCAAACCCAGGCTCTGGCCGACCATGAAGCCATTGTTGAGGAGGTTGTAGTGGCTGAGGGTCGCCCCCTTTGGCGCGCCAGTGGTGCCGGAGGTGTACTGGATGTTCACCGGCTGGTCGAACTGCAGACTCTGCTGGCGCGCTGCATAGGCCGCAAGGTCGGTGCTGGCGGCGTATTCGCCCAGCTGCGCCCAGGGCACGAAGCCCGCTGGGGGTTGCTCGACCAGGCTAATCACCCCGCGCAGTGCCGGTAACCGGGCGCTGCGCAGCTGCCCCGGCGCCTGGCTGGCCAGTTCGGGCAGCAGCTCGACGAGCATGGCGTGGTAATCGCAAGTCTTGAAGGCACCCGCGCAGACCAGCCAGCGGCAGCCCGACTGGCGCAGTACAAAGTCCAGCTCACTGACCCGGTAGGCCGGGTTGATGTTGACCAGAATGGCCCCGACCTTGGCGCTGGCCAGTTGCAGGATGCACCATTCGGCGCAGTTGGGCGCCCAGATGCCCAGCCGATCGCCCGTCGCCACGCCCAGCGCCATCAGCGCCCGGGCATGGCGGTCGACCTGCTCGGCCAATTGCTGCCAGGTATAGCGCCGCTGCTGGTGGCACACCACCAGCGCCTCGCGCTCGGCGTAGCGCGCTACCGTGCGGTCGAAGGCCTGGCCAATGGTCAGGGTCAGCAAGGGCGGGTCCTGGCGGCCACGGGTATAGCTCGGTTGACTCATGGTGATCCCTTCTTGTGGTTGTTCTGGGCATGACTAAAGCAAGCCAGCACTACTCTGGCGCACATTTACGTTAACGTAAAGGTCATGAGTAATTGACAGCCCAGATCAGCAGGCTTACGTTAACGTAAAGGTGAAATCAACGCTGACCCTATGGGCGCGGGCTTGCCCGCGAATGCGTCAATTGGCGCGCCATCGTTGCCCAAGCGATCGCATCGCGGGCAAGCCCGCTCCAAC
>JAEWGL010000227.1 GCA_023388335.1 Pseudomonadota bacterium
GCCGTGCATCATCTTCATCGACGAGATCGATGCCGTCGGTCGTCATCGTGGCGCCGGCATGGGCGGCGGTCACGACGAACGCGAGCAGACCCTCAACCAGTTGCTGGTGGAGATGGACGGCTTCGAAATGAACGATGGCATCATCGTCATCGCCGCGACCAACCGTCCTGACGTACTCGACCCGGCACTGCTGCGTCCGGGCCGCTTCGACCGCCAGGTGGTGGTCGGTCTGCCCGACATCCGTGGTCGCGAGCAGATCCTCAAGGTGCACATGCGCAAGGTGCCGATTGGCGACAACGTCAATGCAGGCGTCATCGCCCGTGGTACGCCTGGCTTCTCCGGTGCGGACCTGGCCAACCTGGTCAACGAGGCGTCGCTGTTCGCTGCCCGCGGTGGCAAGCGCCTGGTCGAGATGAAAGAGTTCGAGCTGGCCAAGGACAAGATCATGATGGGCGCCGAGCGCAAGACCATGGTCATGTCCGAGAAAGAGAAGCAGAACACCGCCTATCACGAAGCCGGCCATGCCATTGTCGGACGCATCGTGCCCGAGCACGACCCGGTCTACAAAGTGTCGATCATCCCCCGTGGCCGCGCTCTTGGCGTGACCATGTTCCTCCCTGAGGAGGATCGCTACAGCCTGTCCAAGCGCGCCTTGATCAGCCAGATCTGCTCGCTGTACGGCGGCCGTATCGCCGAGGAAATGACCCTGGGCTTCGATGGCGTCACCACCGGCGCATCCAACGACATCATGCGTGCCAGCCAGATCGCTCGCAACATGGTGACCAAGTGGGGGCTGTCCGAGAAACTCGGTCCGCTGATGTATGCCGAGGAAGAGGGCGAGGTATTCCTCGGTCGTAGCGCCGGCAGCCAGCACGCCAGCGTCTCGGGCGAGACTGCCAAGATGATCGACGTGGAAGTGCGCAGCATCATCGACCAGTGCTATGCCACGGCCAAGCAGATCCTGACCGACAACCGCGACAAGCTCGACGCCATGGCCGACGCGCTGATGAAGTACGAAACCATCGACGCCGACCAGATCGAGGATATCATGTCGGGCCGTACACCCCGCGAGCCACGTGACTGGGACGGCGACTCCGCATCCGGCACGCCGGCCGCGCAAGGTGATCGTCCGGAGACGCCTATCGGCGGCCCAGCGGCTCAACTCTAAGGGCACTTATGAGCTCACAGCAGTACCCGACCCGGTTGCCTTGCGGCAACCGGGTTCTTGATTTGTCACGTACCCATGTCATGGGTATCCTCAATATCACCCCTGATTCCTTTTCCGACGGCGGCAGGTTCAACCAGCGCGATGTGGCCCTGCGTCATGCCGAGGCGATGGTGGCTGCCGGTGCGACGTTGATCGATGTCGGTGGCGAGTCCACCCGGCCGGGGGCGCGTGTGGTTTCCCCGCTCGAGGAGCTGGAGCGGGTGGCGCCCATCGTCGAGGCCATCAATGCCAGCCTGGACGTCATCATCTCTGTCGATACCTCGACCCCTGCGGTCATGCGTGAAGCCGCGCGCCTGGGTGCCGGGCTGATCAACGACGTGCGCGCGCTGGAGCGTGACGGCGCCCTGGATGCTGCCGCGGCCACGGGGCTTCCGGTTTGCCTGATGCACATGCGGGGCGAGCCAGGCAACATGCAGGACAATCCTCACTACGAAGATGTGACATCCGATGTCACGCGCTATCTTGAAGAACGTATGGCTGCCTGTGCGGCGGCCGGTATCGACGCGCAACGGATCATCCTTGATCCCGGCTTCGGGTTCGCCAAGACACTGGCGCACAACCTGAGCCTGTTCAAGCACATGGAAGCACTCTATCGCCTGGGGCGCCCGCTGTTGGTGGGCGTCTCGCGCAAGAGCATGATCGGCCTGACGCTGGATCGTCCGGTCGAAGAGCGGCTTTACGGCAGCCTGGCGCTGGCGGCATTGGCCATGACCAAGGGCGCGAGCATTCTGCGCGTGCACGATGTGGCCGAAACCGTTGATGTGGTGCGCATGATCGCTGCGGTGCAAGGCGCCGAATAAAAAAGAGATTGGAGTCCCTATGAGCAGAAAATATTTTGGTACCGATGGTATCCGCGGCCGCGTCGGCGAATTTCCCATTACCCCGGACTTCATGCTGAAGCTCGGGTGGGCGGCAGGCATGGCCTTCCGCAAGCAGGGCGCCTGCCGCGTGCTGGTGGGCAAGGACACGCGTATCTCCGGCTACATGTTCGAATCCGCTCTCGAGGCCGGCCTGTCCGCCGCGGGTGCGGATGTCATGCTCCTGGGGCCGATGCCCACGCCTGCGATCGCCTACCTGACGCGGACTTTCCATGCCGAGGCGGGGATCGTCATCAGTGCATCGCACAACCCTCACGATGACAACGGCATCAAGTTCTTCTCGGGGCAGGGCACCAAGCTGCCTGACGAAATCGAAATGATGATCGAGGAGTTGCTCGACCAGCCGATGCAGGTTGTCGAATCGAGCAAGCTGGGCAAGGTCTCGCGCATCAATGATGCCGCCGGGCGTTACATCGAGTTCTGCAAGAGCAGCGTGCCCAGCAGCACCGATTTCGCTGGCCTGAAGCTGGTCATCGACTGTGCCCATGGGGCGACCTACAAGGTGGCGCCAAGCGTGTTCCGCGAGCTGGGCGCCGACGTGACCGTGCTGCACGCCCAGCCCGATGGCTTGAACATCAACGAAGGCTGCGGGTCGACCCACATCGAATCGCTGCAAGCGGCGGTGCTGGTCGGTCATGCCGACCTTGGCATCGCGTTCGACGGAGATGGCGACCGGGTGCTGATGGTCGACCACACCGGGACGATCGTCGATGGCGACGAACTGCTGTTCATCATCGGCCGCGACCTGCATGAGCGCAACAAGCTGCAGGGTGGTGTCGTCGGGACGTTGATGAGCAACCTGGGGCTGGAGCTGGCACTCAAGGAGCTGGATATCCCGTTCGTTCGGGCCAAGGTCGGCGACCGCTACGTCATGGCCGAACTGCTCGAGCGCAACTGGCAGCTCGGCGGCGAGAATTCCGGGCACGTGGTGTGCTGCAATCACACCACCACGGGGGACGCGATCATCGCCGCGCTGCAGGTGCTGATGGCACTCAAGCGTCGCGGCGAAACCCTGGCGCAAGCTCGTCAGGCATTGCGCAAATGCCCGCAGGTGCTGATCAACGTGCGCTACGGCGCCAGCAAGGTCGACCCGCTGGAGCATCCATCGGTCAAGGACGCCAGCGCTGCTGTCACCGAGGCGATGGCGGGCCGCGGACGGGTGTTGCTGCGCAAGTCCGGCACCGAGCCGCTGGTACGCGTCATGGTCGAGGGCGACGACGAAAACCAGGTTCGCGGCCATGCCGAGGCCCTGGCAAAGCTGGTTGCTGAAGTTTGCGTTTGAATACGCTTGCCAGCGCTGTTCGGGTTGGGTAAGATCTGCGCCCACTTTGACCGACGAGGTAAAGCATGCGTCGCACCATGGTAGCTGGTAACTGGAAGATGCACGGTACCCGCGCCAGCGTCGCTGAGCTGACCCAGGGCTTGAGAGATCTCGTCCTACCGAGCGGTGTAGAGGTTGCGGTTTTTCCTCCTGCGTTGTTCATCAATCAAGTCATTGATGACCTGCAGGGCAAAGGGATTATCGTAGGTGCCCAGAATTCTGCTGTACAGCCCGAGCAGGGCGCGCTGACCGGCGAAGTTGCGCCTAGCCAGCTGGCTGAAGCGGGTTGCAGGCTGGTCCTGATTGGTCACTCGGAACGTCGCCAGATCATTGGCGAAACGGACGAAGTGCTCAATCGCAAGTTTGCAGCCGCCCAGGCAAGTGGTTTGAAGCCGGTGCTCTGTGTAGGGGAAACCCTTGAGGAGCGCGAGGCTGGCAAGACGCTCGATGTTGTCGGGCGTCAGTTGAGCAGCATCATCGAGGCTTTCGGTGTTGAAGCCTTTGCCAATGCGGTAATCGCCTATGAGCCTGTATGGGCCATCGGTACTGGCCTCACGGCCACGCCACAGCAGGCTCAGGATGTGCACGCTGCCATCCGGGCCCAGCTGGCGGCAAAGAATGCTGAAGTTGCGGCTAATGTGCAGCTTTTATACGGCGGCAGCGTGAAGGCGGCCAATGCGGTCGAGCTGTTCGGCATGCCGGATATCGATGGGGGGCTCATTGGTGGAGCGTCCCTGAACGCAGACGAATTCGGTGCAATTTGTCGCGCCGCAGGAAACTGAACCATGCTGGAAACAGTCGTAGTTGTTCTTCATCTGTTGGGCGCACTCGGTGTGATTGTGCTGGTGTTGCTGCAACAGGGTAAAGGTGCGGAAGCAGGTGCATCTTTCGGCGCAGGTGCTTCAAATACTGTGTTCGGAAGCCAAGGTTCTGCTACCTTCCTGAGTAAGTTTACTGCTATACTAGCTGCCTCTTTCTTCTTAACTGCTCTTGGGTTAGGATACTATGCTAAAGAGAAAGCTCATCAGCTGACTCAAGCTGGTTTGCCAGATCCAGCAGTACTGGAAGTTAAAGAGCAAAAGCCGGCAGTAAATGATGATGTACCGGTGCTCCAGGAGCAGAAGAGCGAAACCACCTCCTCAGGTGATGTACCTCCTCCAGCGGCTCCAGAGCAGAAGTGACGGGTTTCAAGATGTAATATTGCCGAGGAGGTGGAATTGGTAGACACGCAACCTTGAGGTGGTTGTGCCCATAGGGTGTAGGGGTTCGAGTCCCCTTCTCGGTACCAATTAAAGCATGAGAGCCCGCTTTAGCGGGCTTTCTTGCAGGTGGAGGTTAGATTGACCCCTTCGCGGGTCGGTCTTATACTTTCACCCCAGCGTTGACGCGGGGTGGAGCAGTCTGGTAGCTCGTCGGGCTCATAACCCGAAGGTCGTTGGTTCAAATCCAGCCCCCGCAACCAGTTTTAGCGGAGCCCCTTTTCAGGGGCTTTTTGCTAGTTGATCAGTTCTCAGCGCCGGTATTCAGCGGCGTTTCAGGGATGGGCGCTTCGCCCATTTTTTATTTGCACAGCATGCACGAGGGGGTTCAGGTGTCGAGCAAGCTAGAACAGTTGCAGGCCTTGTTGGCCCCGGTGGTCGAGGGGCTGGGCTATCAATGCTGGGGGATCGAATACATCTCCCAGGGCAAACATTCGGTGTTGCGTATCTATATCGACAAGGAAGGCGGGATCCTGGTTGAGGACTGCGAAGCAGTCAGTCGCCAGGTCAGCGGTATTCTCGATGTCGAAGACCCTATCAGCTCCGAATACACCCTCGAGGTGTCCTCTCCTGGCATGGATCGCCCGCTGTTCACGCTCGAACAGTTTGCTTCACATGCCGGCCAACAAGTGAAGATCAAGCTGCGTACGCCCTTCGAAGGTCGTCGTAACTTTCAGGGCCTTCTCCGCGGCGTGGAGGAGCAGGATATCGTGGTCCAAGTGGACACTCACGAGTTCCTGTTGCCGATCGACTCGATCGACAAGGCCAATATTATTCCCAGTTTTGACTGAGACGTGCCGGGCCCGGCGGATGAGCCGGGGCCAATGGCTTGCGCAAGGCGAGGCGTACGATGAGCAAAGAAGTACTGCTGGTTGTTGAATCGGTATCCAACGAAAAGGGTGTACCGCCCGGCGTCATTTTCGAAGCGCTGGAAGTGGCCCTGGCCACTGCAACCAAGAAACGTTTTGAAGACGAAGTCGACCTGCGTGTCGAGATCAACCGCCACACCGGCAATTACGAAACCTTCCGTCGCTGGACCGTCGTCGAGGAAGACGATCTGGACGATCCGGCGATCGAAACGTGGCCGAGCAAGATTCTGGAGACTTATCCAGAAGCCAAGGTCGGTGACGTGATCGAAGAGAAGATCGAGTCCATCGAGTTCGGTCGTATCGCTGCCCAGACCGCCAAGCAGGTTATCGTGCAGAAGGTCCGCGAGGCCGAGCGCGCCCAGGTGGTCGACGCCTACCGTGAACGTGTTGGCGAGATCATCTCCGGTACCGTCAAGAAGGTTACCCGCGACAACGTCATCGTCGACCTGGGCAACAATGCCGAGGCCCTGCTGGCACGCGAAGACATCATTGCCCGCGAGACCTTCCGGGTCGGCGTGCGATTGCGTGCACTGCTCAAGGAAATCCGCACCGAGAACCGCGGTCCGCAGCTGATCCTGTCGCGTACCGCGCCACAGATGCTGATCGAACTGTTCCGCATCGAAGTGCCGGAAATCGCCGAAGGCCTGATTGAAGTCATGGCTGCGTCCCGTGATCCAGGGTCGCGTGCCAAGATCGCCGTCCGCTCCAAGGACAAGCGTATCGACCCGCAAGGTGCCTGCATTGGCATGCGCGGCTCGCGTGTCCAGGCCGTATCCGGCGAGCTGGGTGGTGAGCGCGTGGACATCGTCCTGTGGGACGAGAACCCTGCGCAGTTTGTCATCAACGCCATGTCGCCGGCCGAAGTCGCGGCGATCATCGTTGACGAGGATGCCCACGCCATGGACATCGCTGTGGCCGAGGACAACCTCGCCCAGGCTATCGGTCGTGGTGGTCAGAACGTTCGCCTGGCAAGCCAGCTTACCGGCTGGACCCTGAACGTAATGACCGAGAAGGACATCCAGGCCAAGCAACAGGCGGAGACTGGTGACATCCTGCGCAACTTCATCGATGAGCTGGAAGTCGACGAAGAACTGGCCCAGGTTCTGGTCGACGAAGGCTTCACCAGCCTGGAAGAAATTGCCTACGTACCGTTGGAAGAAATGCTCAACATCGATGGCTTCGACGAGGACATCGTCAATGAGCTACGTGCTCGTGCCAAGGACCGCCTGTTGACCAAAGCCATCGCTACCGAGGAAAAACTGGCAGACGCCCATCCGGCCGAAGACCTGCTCTCACTTGAGGGCATGGACAAGGACCTGGCGGCGGAACTGGCGGTGCGCGGCGTGGTTACCCGCGAAGACCTGGCCGAGCAGTCGATTGACGACCTGCTCGACATCGACGGCATCGACCAAGAGCGTGCCGGCAAGTTGATCATGGCCGCCCGAGCCCACTGGTTCGAGTAATTAGGCGCGGCCTGAGGAGAGAAGTGCATGACGCAAGTCACGGTGAAAGAACTGGCCCAAGAGGTCGAAGCACCGGTTGAGCGCCTGCTGCAGCAGATGCGTGAGGCAGGTCTGCCGCACACCGACGCCGGTCAGGTAGTGACCGACAATGAAAAGCAGGCTTTGCTGGCGCATCTGAAAAGCAGCCACAAGGCAAAAGTGGAAGAACCGCGCAAGATTACCTTGCAGCGCAAGACCACCAGCACCCTGCGTGTCGCCGGTAGCAAGAGCATCAGCGTAGAAGTACGCAAGAAGAAAGTATTCGTGCAGCGCAGCCAGGAAGAGATCCAGGCTGAGCAACAGCGCGAGCTTGAAGAGCGCCGCGCGGCTGAGAATGCCGCACGCGAAAAGGCCAACACCGAATCGCGCCAGCGCATCGAAGAGCAAGCGCGTCGTGACGCGGGCGGTTCGGCACCTGCGGCTGCCGCTCCGGCAGCAGCGCCAGCTCCGGCCGCCACCCCGGCACCTGTTGCTGCGGCGCCGGTAGACGCTGCCGCGCCGGTGGCCGAGCGCAAGAAAGACGAGCCACCCCGCCGCCCTGACCGTGTCCGCGACGAAGATCGTCGTGGCGAGCGTCGCAACGAAGCGCCGCGCGTTTCGGTCAAGGTCAAGGAAAAGGAAAAGGCGCCTACTCCACGTGCCGCTCCACGCACCACCGACGAGGAAAGCGATGGCTTCCGTCGCGGCGGTCGTGGCAAGGGCAAGATGAAGAAGCGCAACCAGCATGGCTTCCAGAACCCGACCGGTCCAGTCATCCGTGACGTGACCATCGGCGAGACCATCACCGTTTCCGAGCTGGCACAGCAGATGTCGGTCAAGGGCGCTGAAGTCGTCAAGTTCATGTTCAAGCTGGGCACTCCGGTCACCATCAACCAGGTGCTCGACCAGGAAACCGCGCAGCTGATCGCCGAAGAACTGGGCCACAAGGTGAGCCTGGTCAGCGACAACGCCCTGGAAGATTCCCTGGCCGAATCGCTGAAGTTCGAAGGTGAGACCGAAGGTCGTGCGCCGGTCGTGACCGTCATGGGCCACGTTGACCACGGCAAGACCTCGCTGCTCGACTACATCCGTCGTGCCAAGGTAGCCGCAGGCGAGGCCGGTGGTATTACCCAGCACATCGGTGCCTACCACGTCGAAACCGACCGTGGCATGGTGACCTTCCTCGACACCCCGGGCCACGCTGCTTTCACCCAGATGCGTGCCCGTGGTGCCAAGGCCACCGACATCGTCATCCTGGTGGTGGCGGCTGACGACGGCGTGATGCCGCAGACCCGTGAGGCCGTACAGCATGCCAAGGCAGCTGGCGTTCCGCTGGTGGTCGCGGTGAACAAGATCGACAAGCCGGGCGCTGACCTGGACCGCATCCGCAACGAGCTGTCCGTCGAAGGCGTGACCTCCGAGGAGTGGGGCGGCGATACCCCGTTCGTCAAGGTTTCGGCCAAGATGGGTACCGGTGTCGACGAACTGCTTGAAGCCGTCCTGCTGCAGGCCGAGATCCTCGAGCTCAAGGCCACCCCGTCCGCGCCTGGTCGCGGTGTCGTGGTCGAATCGCGCCTGGACAAGGGCCGCGGCCCGGTTGCCACCATCCTGGTTCAGGACGGTACGCTGCGCCAGGGCGACATGGTCCTGTGCGGTTCCAACTATGGCCGCGTACGTGCCATGCTCGACGAGAACGGCAAGCCTGTTAAGGAAGCCGGCCCGTCGATCCCGGTCGAGATCCTCGGCCTGGACGGTACCCCGGACGCTGGCGACGAGCTGAGCGTGGTTGCCGATGAGAAGAAGGCGCGTGAAGTCGCCCTGTTCCGTCAAGGCAAGTACCGCGAAGTCAAGCTGGCCCGTGCTCACGCTGGCAAGCTGGAAAACATCTTCGAGACCATGGGTCAGGAAGAGAAGAAGACCCTCAACATCGTTCTCAAGACCGATGTGCGTGGTTCGCTCGAAGCGCTGCAGGGTTCGCTCGGCGGCCTGGGCAACGACGAGGTGCAGGTGCGCGTGGTGGGCGGCGGTGTCGGTGGTATCACCGAGAGCGATGCCAACCTGGCCCTGGCGTCCAACGCGGTGCTGTTCGGCTTCAACGTGCGTGCCGATGCCGGTGCGCGCAAGATCGTCGAGCAGGAAGGTCTGGATCTGCGTTACTACAACGTGATCTACGACATCATCGAAGACGTCAAGAAGGCCCTGACCGGCATGCTCGGCAGCGATGTTCGCGAGAACATCCTGGGTATCGCCGAAGTGCGTGACGTGTTCCGTTCGCCGAAGTTTGGCGCCATCGCCGGCTGCATGGTCGTGGAAGGTACGGTCTACCGTAACCGCCCGATCCGTGTACTGCGCGACGACGTGGTCATCTTCGAAGGCGAGCTGGAATCGCTGCGTCGCTTCAAGGACGATGCCGCCGAAGTCCGTTCGGGCATGGAGTGCGGTATTGGCGTCAAGAGCTACAACGACGTCAAGGTCGGCGACAAGATCGAAGTCTTCGAGAAAGTCCAAGTGGCCCGTACCCTCTGAGCCACGAGCATGGGAGCCGCGAAGCCCCGCCGCGAGGCGGCTGGCAACGCCTCTGATGGTAGCGCCCGGTCAGGCATCAGCCTGGCCGGGCGTTTGCCGCTTTAGTTACAGGTAGCAAAAATGGCAAAAGAATACAGCCGTACCCAACGTATTGGCGATCAGATGCAGCGCGAGCTGGCCGATCTGATCCGCCGTGAAGTCAAAGACCCGCGCGTCGGCCTGGTGACCATCACCGCCGTCGACGTCAGTCGTGACCTGGGCCATGCCAAGGTCTACATCACTGTCATGGGGCAGGACGACGCCGAGTCGGTCAAGCAGTCTCTGAAAGCGCTCAACAGCGCCGCCAGCTTCCTGCGCCTGCACCTGGGCCGTGCGATGCAGCTGCGCAGCGTGCCGCAATTGCACTTCCACTTCGACGAAAGCGTCGGCCGTGGCGTCCACCTGTCGGCCCTGATCGAGCGTGCGGTGGCCGAAGACCGCCAGCACCAGGGTGCCGACGAGCCGGACACCAAGGAGTAACAGGTGGCCCAGGTCAAACGTATCCGCCGCAACGTCAGCGGCATCATCCTGCTCGACAAGCCGCTGGGCTTCACGTCCAACGCGGCCCTGCAGAAGGTTCGCTGGCTGCTCAACGCCGAGAAGGCCGGACACACCGGCAGTCTCGACCCTTTGGCGTCCGGCGTTCTGCCGCTGTGCTTCGGCGAGGCGACCAAGTTTTCCCAGTACCTGCTCGATTCCGACAAAGGCTACGAGACGGTCATGCAGCTGGGTCAGACCACGACCACGGCCGACGCCGAGGGCGAGGTCCTGCAGACCCGCGAGGTGACCGTTGGTCGTGCCGATGTCGAAGCGCTGCTGCCGCGTTTTCGTGGCCAGATCAGCCAGATACCGCCGATGTACTCCGCCCTCAAGCGCGACGGCCAGCCGCTGTACAAGCTGGCGCGTGCAGGAGAGGTAGTGGAGCGCGAGGCGCGTTCTGTTACTATTAACCGCTTGGAGCTGCTCGAGTGCGAAGGCACCCGTGTACGGCTTTCGGTCGGTTGCAGCAAAGGCACCTATATCCGCACGTTGGTGGAGGATATCGGTGAGGCGCTGGGCTGTGGTGCCTACGTCGCCGAGCTGCGCCGGACCCAGGCCGGCCCCTTCGAACTGGCCCAGACTGTGACCCTCGAAGCGCTGGAGCAGGCCCATGCCGAAGGTGGCAACGAAGCGATCGATCGCTTCCTGATGCCCTCCGACAGCGGGTTGCAAGACTGGCCGCTGTTGCAGTTCTCCGAGCACAGCGCGTTCTACTGGCTACATGGCCAACCGGTGCGCGCGCCGGACGCGCCGCAATTCGGCATGGTCCGGGTACAAGATCACAATGGTCGCTTCATCGGTATCGGTGAAGTGAGCGAAGACGGGCGTATTGCGCCGCGTCGACTGATTCGGTCTGAATGATCGAACCCGTCAGCCCAGGTTTCGGCCTAGGCTGGTGGATCCGAGGGTGGCTGTTAATAGGCACGGTCACACCTCTCTCATAAATACAGGGATTGAAGTCCCTGGCCTATTGGAGCCCGTTCGCGGGATCCGTTGATCAGGAGAAGCCACATGGCCCTCAGCGTTGAAGAAAAAGCCCAGATCGTTGCCGATTACCAGCAAGCAGCCGGCGATACCGGTAGCCCGGAAGTGCAGGTTGCCCTGCTGACCGCCAACATCAACAAGCTGCAAGGCCACTTCAAGGCCAACGGCAAAGACCACCACTCCCGTCGTGGTCTGATCCGCATGGTTAACCAGCGTCGTAAGCTGCTGGACTACCTGAAGGGTAAAGACACCACCCGTTACAGCGCCCTGATCGGTCGCCTGGGTCTGCGTCGCTAATAGCGGCCTGGCAGTGGTGTGCACGGCGTGCTGCAGTCACCAGGCGGAGCCTCAGGCCCCCGTGCTGGTGAGCACGCCGCGCGTATCTAGAAGGTTGGCTGTCTGTCTTTCCCAAGCGGTTTACCGCAAGGGCAGGGCAGGCTCCCAACCTTTAGTTTTATCTGGACGGTCAATGGGGCCGAATCCCCGTTCTGCCCAAGAATTCGCAAGAACCAGTTCCCCACAGAGCCACTGAAAAGGTAGGAAACCGTGAACCCGGTAATCAAGAAATTTCAGTTCGGTCAATCGACCGTAACCCTCGAGACGGGCCGTATTGCTCGTCAGGCGTCCGGCGCCGTGCTGGTCACCGTCGACAACGATGTCTCCGTACTGGTGACCGTGGTCGGTGCCAAGCAAGCCGATCCAGGCAAAGGCTTCTTCCCGCTGTCTGTTCATTACCAGGAAAAGACCTACGCCGCCGGCAAGATCCCTGGTGGTTTCTTCAAGCGTGAAGGCCGTCCTTCCGAGAAAGAAACCCTGACCTCGCGCCTGATCGACCGTCCGATCCGCCCGCTGTTCCCCGAAGGGTTCATGAATGAAGTGCAGGTTGTCTGCACCGTGGTTTCCACCAGCAAGAAGACCGATCCGGACATCGCTGCGATGATCGGTACCTCGGCGGCCCTGGCTATCTCCGGTATTCCTTTCGACGGCCCGATCGGCGCTGCCCGTGTTGCCTTCCACGAGAGCACCGGCTACCTGCTGAACCCGACCTACGAGCAGCTGCAGGCCTCGAGCCTGGACATGGTCGTGGCCGGTACCGACAGCGCGGTACTGATGGTCGAGTCGGAAGCCAAGGAGCTGACCGAAGACCAGATGCTGGGCGCCGTACTGTTTGCCCACGACGAATTCCAGACCGTCATCCAGGCCGTCAAGGAACTGGCTGCCGAGGCTGGCAAGCCGGCCTGGGACTGGAAACCTGCCGCGACCAACACCGAACTGCTCAACGCCATCCGCGCCGAGTTCGGCGAAGCCGTATCCCAGGGCTACACCGTCACCCTCAAGGCTGACCGTTACGCACGTCTGGGCGAGCTGCGCGACCAGGCGATCGCCAAGTTCTCCGGTGAAGAAGGCCAGCCGACCGTTAGCGAAGTGAAAGAGATCTTCGGCGAGATCGAATACCGCACCGTGCGCGAGAACATCGTCAACGGCAAGCCACGTATCGACGGCCGCGACACCCGCACTGTTCGCCCGCTGAACATCGAAGTCGGCGTGCTGCCCAAGACCCACGGTTCGGCCCTGTTCACCCGTGGCGAGACCCAGGCCCTGGTCGTCGCGACCCTGGGTACTGCCCGTGACGCACAGCTGCTCGACACCCTCGAAGGCGAAAAGAAAGACCCCTTCATGCTGCACTACAACTTCCCGCCGTTCTCGGTGGGCGAGTGTGGCCGCATGGGCGGTGCCGGTCGTCGCGAAATCGGCCACGGCCGTCTGGCCCGTCGTTCGGTCCAGGCCATGCTGCCAGCCGCTGACGTGTTCCCGTACACCATCCGCGTGGTTTCGGAAATTACCGAATCCAACGGCTCCAGCTCCATGGCCTCGGTCTGCGGTGCTTCCCTGGCACTGATGGACGCCGGTGTACCGATGAAGGCACCCGTAGCCGGTATCGCCATGGGTCTGGTGAAGGAAGGTGAGAAGTTCGCCGTCCTGACCGACATCCTCGGTGACGAAGACCACCTGGGCGACATGGACTTCAAGGTAGCCGGTACCGCCAAGGGCGTCACCGCGCTGCAGATGGACATCAAGATCAAGGGCATCACCGAAGAGATCATGGAAATCGCCTTGGGCCAGGCCCTGGAAGCGCGCCTGAATATCCTCGGCCAGATGAACCAGATCATTGCCCAGTCGCGTACCGAGCTGTCGGCCAACGCGCCGACCATGATCGCGATGAAGATCGACACCGACAAGATCCGTGACGTCATCGGCAAGGGCGGCGCTACCATTCGCGCCATCTGCGAAGAGACCAAGGCCTCGATCGACATCGAAGACGACGGCTCGATCAAGATCTTCGGCGAAACCAAGGAAGCGGCCGAGGCAGCACGCCAGCGCGTCCTGGGCATTACTGCCGAAGCCGAGATCGGCAAGATCTACGTCGGCAAGGTCGAGCGCATCGTCGACTTCGGCGCCTTCGTCAACATCCTGCCGGGCAAGGACGGTCTGGTACACATCTCCATGCTCAGCGATGCGCGTGTAGAGAAGGTCACCGACATCCTGAAGGAAGGTCAGGAAGTCGAAGTACTGGTACTGGACGTGGACAACCGCGGCCGTATCAAGCTGTCGATCAAGGACGTTGCCGCGGCTAAGGCCTCAGGCGTCTAAGCGACGTGCAGCAGTGAAAAAGGACCCCCACAAGGGTCCTTTTTTTATGCCCGTGTAAAAACGTTGGCGGACTTGCATCTTGCATGCAGGATTCAGCGGGTACTTGCAAATTGCACGACAAGGCTACTGGCCATACTTTGTTAAGTAATTGATTTAAAAGCTATTTTTATTTTTGCAAAAGCTGGCACACGCCCTGCAACAGTACTTGCACCTCTGACGCCAGGACTGACGGCGCAGACCTTATCGAAAAACAGGAGTGTCTCGTATGAAGAAGTTCGCCATTGCTGCTGCTACTGCTACCGCCCTGACCCTGACCATGGCCAACGCGGCTTTCGCTGCGCAGCCTACCCAAGGGTCGATGGTGCTGGCTAACAACGATATAAAGCAGGAAGGCTCCGACACCTGGATCACCACTAAGGTCAAAGCAGACCTGCTGACCGAGAAAGGCATTCCGGGCAGCGACATCAAGGTCGAAACCAACCAAGGCGTGGTTTCCCTGTCCTCTGACGTTGCTGTAACCGATTCGCAGAAAGAGATGGCCATTTCAATCACCAAGAAGATCAAAGGCGTCAAAGACGTCTCTGCGGCTGGCCTGAAATCGGAATAAGGTTTTCCCTCTCGCAGAACCTTTAGGTTCATGCGACGACCAAATGGAATTGGTCACCTATAAAGAAAGCCCTCGGCATTGGCCGGGGGCTTTTTCAATCTGATTGAGCTCAATTCTCTAGCTCAACGTCCCATCACTCGGCATCCAGATGCATCTGCGACACGACCCGGCCGTTGCTTTCAGCCTGGCCGAGGCGGGTGTCGATGAAGTACACCCGGTCATCGTCCAATTGCCCTTTTTCGACCAGATAGTCCTTGATGCTGCTGGCCCGCGCTTGGCCTAGCTGGCGCAGTAGCGCCGCACTCTGCGCCCAGGACTCGATCACCGCCTCATGAAGCTTGGCCGTACGCTCGTCGCGGCTGAGCTGTTCCCACGCGGTCGGCGGCTGTTGCTTGAGACGCGTCCGGTAGATCCCTTCGAGCATGGCAGGTTTGTCATCTTCCTCGACCTGCAGCAGGGAAGCATTGGCCGGCACCTTGTCGCCACGGCGCTGGAGAATCTTGTACCAGGTGCTCTGGTATTCGCGCTCCAGGCGCTGCTGCGCGATCAGGGGACCATCGCTGGTCTGGGCGCTGGTGCCTTCGATCTCCAGGCGCAGCGCAGGACGTTCCTTGAGCGCGGCGGCCAGTTGATCCAGTGCGCCCTGGGCATCGCTGCCCAGCTCGCTGGAACCTGGGGCGAAGGCCACGGTGCCAAGGTCCTGGGAACCGCCCCCGCGGACCAGGCCACCGATGAACTTGAACGGTGCCTGGGCCGCGCGCAGCACCAGGTTACGCAAGGTCTGCCAGACGATCGGCATCACACTGAACTCAGGATTGTTCAGGTCACCCGAGACCGGTAGCTCGATGGAGATCTTGCCGTCGGTGTCCTTGAGCAAGGCCACGGCCAGGCGGATGGGCAGGTCCACCGCATCCGGGCTGTCGACTTTCTCGCCCAGTTGCAGCTGTTCCACCACCATCTTGTTTTCGGCCTTGAGCTGGCCCTTGGTGATCAGGTAATGGAGGTCGAGATCGAGCCGGCCCTTGCGGATACGGTAGCCGGCGAATTTGCCGGAGTAGGGGGTCAGCGTGGTCAACTCCACACGGCGAAAGCGCGTGGCGATGTCCAGGCTCGCCATGGGGTCGAAGGGGTTCAGCGCGCCCTTGATGGTCACCGGCGCATAGCGGTCGACCTTGCCCTGGATATCCACCGTGGCAGGGTCAGGTTGGCGATTGTCGAGGGTGCCGATCTGGCCGTTGAGCTGCTGGACCGCGGTAGCGAAGTGTGGGGTCAGGCTGAAGTCGGCAAAGTTGGCCGAGCCGTCGTTGATGCTGATCTCACCGATGCGTACGCCCAGAGGCTTGTCGGCGCCCGTCTTGGCTGACCCGGCCGATTGCTTGGCCGGCGAATCGGCCGCTTGCGCAATCAGCAGATCATTGATGTTGGTGGTGCGGTCATCGTTGATCATGAAGCGGGCATAGGGTTGCAGCAGGTTGACCTTGGCGATCGTCAGCGCATCGCCATGGCGGTAGGCGAGACCGTCCAGGTCGAGCCGCTGCCATTTGACGAAGTCGCGGTCCTTGATGGTGTCCAGGGTGTGCAACTGGTTGATCTGGGCTTTGCCGTCAACGCTGAACGCCAGCGGCTCGGTGTTCGACAGATCGACCTTGAGGTCGCTTGAGAGCATGCCGCTGCGCAGTTCCAGGCGAATGAACGGGCTGATATAGGCTTGGGCCACGCGCAGGTCGATGTCGCGGGTGCTGACCTCGAGCTTGGCGGTCACCGGCGCCAGGTTCACTTGTCCCGCGGCCTGCAACGTGCCCTGCTTGCCGACCCCGGTGTCGAGCTTGAGGGTGAAGGGCGACTGGTTGAGGCTGTCGAAGCCTTGCAGGTCGACGTTGAGCGGCCCGACGTCCAGGGCGACCGGTTCCTTCTGGCTGCGGTCGGCAAGGTGCACCCGATAGTTGCGCAGTTGCACGTCCTTGAGCAGCACCTGCCAGGGCTTGCTGGGTTCGGCTGTAGCCTTTTCCTCAGCGCTGGGCGTGGCCGCGGCGGGCTCGGCCTTTTCCCGCGGGGTCGCCTTGGGAGGCGGGGTGGCGAACAGCTTCTGCCAGTCGAGCTGGCCGTCGCTTTCCAGCGCCGCCCAGGTTTCGAGCTTCTCGCTGCGGACCTTGCCCACCGTCACCCGCTGCTTGGCCAGATCGATGGACGCCTCGCTGAGCGCAAGGCTGGCCAGGCGCGCCAGTAGGCGGCCATCCGGCGCTTTGATGGCAAAGGGTGCAATGCGCACCGAGGTGTTATCGAGTAACAGCTTGGTTTGCTTGGCCAGGCTCAGTGTGTAATGGGTGTCGAGGCTCAGCACGCCGTCTTCCAGCACCAGCGGTACAGCGTCGCGGACGTAGGGCCACCACAGCTTCATCTTGCCATCGGTGATTTTCAGGGTGCCTTGGGAGGCGAGTGGCGCCAGGCTCAGGGTGCCGCTCCAGTCGATGCGCCCACCGTCCGGGCCATTGGCGACCAGGGTCATGTCGGCGTTGTCGTCGGGCAGGGTGCTGAGGTTCTTCAGCTCCAGGTTCATCGAATCGTAGAGAAATTCGATCGGCTCGCTGGGACGCAGGTCCTTGAAGTGCAGGTAGCCTTCGGCCAACTTGATGCTGCCGATGCGCAGGGCAAAGGGGTCGCTGGGGGGTGTGTCCGCGGCCGGCTCGCTGGCCGGCAGCTTGAACAACTGGGTCAGGTTGAGGCGACCGTCCTTGGCAAACAGCAGCTCAGTGCGCGGTTTATCCAGCTCGACACGGTCCAAGTGCAGCGCGCCGCTCCACAGGCTGTCGAGCTGCAGGTTGGCATACAAGCGCTCGAAGCCGACCTGCTCCTTGCCCGGCTCACCAATCTGCAGCCCCCAGAGGGTCAGCTCCAGGCTGAACGGATTGAATTCGATGCGCTGCAGCAGCGCAGGCACCGTCGCGTGCTGTGCCAGCTGCTGGTTGGCGATACGCAGGGCGACACCGGGGACAATCAAAAAGCCGAGCAGGCTGTACAGGGCCAGGCTGGCCAGCAAAGCGCCAAGTGCGCGTTTCAGTCCTTTGAGCATTTGCGGCGTCGTCTGTCTAACGGGAGAGCTTGGAGTATGGCAGGTTAAAACGGTTCCGAAGCGGCCGCGAAAATTGCCCGGGCGAGGGCTTTTCGTGCCTCTTTCTGCTTCTCAGCTGATGCCCATGCGCCGACGCGCACGGTGCACCGAACCGTCGCGCATGGCCCAGCGCAGGATCGGTGCCGTGCCGTCCACGCCCAGGCGGATCATCCGTCGTTGCAAGGGGCTTTGATGCACTTCGAGCAGGTCGCTGGCCCACTGCGGTAGCAGGTCGATGCCGGCCTGCAGCATCAGCCGGCCGACCGGCTGGGCCAGACGGCTTGGGGCAGGGGCCGTGAGCAGGATCCGCATCACTTCGCGGCTGCGCCCGTCACAGCGCAGCTGCGGGCGCAGGCTTTGCAGGTAGTCAGCGATCTGCGCCACTGAGCGCGGCACGTTGCGCGCGCCCAGGCGCTCGGCGATCAGCGCGATCTCAGCGTAGTAGGCGTCCTGCTCCGCGCGGGGCATGGCCGGGTTGCGATAACGCAAGTGGGCAGCGAGAAAGCTGCTGACCTCGGCGACATGCACCCAGGTCAGCAGAGCGGGATCGCTGGCGGCATAGGGGCGACCGTCGGCGGCGGTGCCGACCACGTGCAGGTGAATGGTGCGGACCTTCTCGATCAGCCATTCGGCATCGCGGGTCGAACCGAAGGTAGTGCCGGAAATGAACTGGCTGGTGCGGCGCAGACGGCCAAGCAAGTCGTGACGGAAGTTGGAATGATCCCAGACTCCGGCCAGGGCCAGCGGGTGCAGCAACTGCAGCATCAGCGCACTGATGCCGCCCACCAGCATGCTGGTGAAGTCGCTGTGTACACGCCAGCTCAGGCTCTGTGGCCCGAACAGGCCTGGGTCGCCCTTGGGTGTTTCCAGGTCGAGCTGGCCGAGGGCCAGCCCGGTGAGGCTCAACACCTGGGTTTCGATACGACGGCGAATGGCTTCCATGGCGATCTGCTCTACAGGGCAGCCCGCTCAGGCTGCCACTTTACGGGTTGAGGCGTTTGTCGATCAGCCCCTGGACCACGCCAGGATCGGCCAGGGTCGAGGTGTCGCCCAGGGTGTCGAGTTCGTTGCAGGCGATCTTGCGCAGTATGCGGCGCATGATCTTGCCCGAACGGGTCTTGGGCAACGCCGGCGCCCACTGGATCAGCTCCGGTTTGGCGAAACTGCCGATTTCCTTGCTGACCAGCGCCAGCAGCTCGGTCTTCAGCGCTTCGTCCGGCTCGACCCCGTTCATGGGTGTGACAAAGGCATAGATGCCTTGCCCCTTGAGGTCGTGAGGGTAACCGACCACGGCGGCTTCGGCGATGCTGTCGTGCAACACCAAGGCACTTTCGACCTCGGCGGTGCCGATGCGGTGGCCCGAGACGTTGATCACATCGTCGATGCGCCCGGTGATCCAGTAGTCGCCATCGGCGTCACGGCGCGCGCCGTCGCCGGTGAAGTAGTAGCCGGGCATCGGCTTGAAGTAGGTATCGACCATGCGCTGGTGATCGCCGTAGACACTGCGGATCTGTCCCGGCCAGCTCGCCTTGATCGCCAGCAGGCCGCTGCCGGGACCCTCGATCAGCTTGCCCTTGTCGTCGAGCAGTACCGGTTGCACGCCGAACAACGGCTGGGTCGCGCAGCCAGGCTTCAGGCGCTGGGTGCCAGGGAGCGGGCTGAGCATGATGCCGCCGGTCTCGGTCTGCCACCAGGTGTCGACGATCGGGCAGCGCTTCTGCCCAACCGCCTCGAAGTACCACTCCCAGGCCTCTGGGTTGATCGGCTCGCCGACGCTGCCGAGCAGGCGCAGGCTCTGTCGTGAGGTGTCCTGCAGCGGACCCGAGCCCTCGCGCATCAGCGCGCGCAGGGCAGTGGGCGCGGTGTAGAAGATGTTCACCTGGTGCTTGTCGACCACCTGCCAGAAGCGCGAGGCGTCCGGATAGTTCGGCACGCCTTCGAACATCAGCGAAATCGCGCCGTTGGCCAGCGGCCCATAGATGATGTAGCTGTGACCGGTGACCCAGCCGACATCGGCGGTGCACCAGAACACCTCGCCGTCACGGTAGTCGAACACCACCTTGAAGGTCAGGGCCGCCTGCAGCAGGTAGCCCGCCGTGGTGTGCAGCACGCCCTTGGGCTTGCCGGTGCTGCCGGAGGTATAGAGGATGAACAGCGGGTCCTCGGCGTCCATCGGCTCAGGAGGGCAATCATCCCCGGCCTGGCCGGTGACGTCGTGGTACCAGAGGTCGCGCCCCTCGTTCCACTCGACCGGGGCCTGGGTGCGGCGGACCACGAATACGCTGCTGACATTCGGACAGCTTTGCAGCGCCTTGTCGACGTTTTGCTTGAGGGCAATGCGCTTGCCACCCCGAACCCCTTCATCGGCGGTGATCAGGGTGCGGCAATCGGCATCGAGGATGCGGTCACGCAGGGCGTCGGGCGAGAATCCACCGAACACCACCGAGTGCACCGCGCCGATGCGCGCGCAGGCAAGCATGGCGTAGGCGGCTTCGGGGATCATGGGCATGTAGATGCACACGCGGTCGCCTTTCTTCACGCCCCGTTGTTTCAGGGCGTTGCTCAGCCGGCACACTTCGCGGTACAGCTCGCGATAACTGATGGCCTTGGCCTCGTTCGGATCATCGCCTTCCCACAGCAGGGCGGTCTGCTCGCCGCGCCTGGCCAGGTGGCGGTCGATGCAGTTGTAGCTGACGTTGAGCTGACCACCGCTGAACCAACTGGCCTGGCCGGTCTTCAGGTCACACTGCTGTACCTGGGACCAAGGCTTGATCCAGTCCAGGCGCCTGGATTGTTCGGCCCAGAAGGCATCCGGGTCTTCCACCGACTGGCGGTAGAGACGCTGATAATCGTCCTGGGAAAGCTGTGCCGCCTGGCTGACAGCAAGGGCGTCGGGGTAATCACGGATATCGAACATGGCGAGTTGTCCTGCTCTAGTCGGGCGCCGACGCGCGGCGAGGGACTGCACGTATCCTGGCCCGCAAGGCAACGGCACGATCATCGGCAGGATCAAGTGCAACGGCTATTCGATAGGACAGTGTAGCTGCCTGGCGCCGGACAAGTCGGTTCGAAGGCCCGATTGTCCGGCGAAGGCGCTACTACAGGAGGAGGGTCAGCCGCGATGGCGGCTGCGGAAGTAGTTGATCAGGCCTTGGGTCGAACCATCTTCGGCCGGCGCTTCCTGGCTGCCGGTCAGGCGCTGGAAGACACCTTTGCCCAGCTCCTTGCCCAGCTCGACGCCCCATTGGTCGAAGGCGTTGATGCCCCAGATCACGCTCTGCACGAAGACCTTGTGTTCATACATTGCCACCAGCGCGCCAAGGCGGCGCGGACTGATGCGCTCGACCACCAGGGTGTTGCTCGGGCGGTTGCCCGGGATCACCTTGTGCGGGGCGAGCTTGTCGATGTCCGCTTCGCTCATGCCTTTGCTGCGCAGCTCGCTTTCGGCCTCGGCGCGGGTCTTGCCGAGCATCAGCGCCTGGCTCTGCGACAGGCAGTTGGCGTACAGCCACTGATGGTGGTCGGCCACCGGGTTGAAGCTCACCACCGGGACGATGAAGTCCGCCGGGATCAGCTGGCTGCCTTGGTGCAGCAGCTGGTGGTAGGCATGCTGGCCGTTGCAGCCGACGCCGCCCCAGATGACCGGACCGGTGTCGACCTTCACGGGGCTGCCGTCCTGCAGGACGGACTTGCCGTTGGACTCCATGTCCAGTTGCTGCAGGTGCTTGGTGATGTTGCGCAGGTAATGGTCGTACGGCAGGATCGCGTGGCTGTGCGCGCCCCAGAAATTGCCGTACCACACGCCCAGCAGCGCCAGCAGGACCGGCATGTTCTGTTCGAACGGCGCGGTCTGGAAATGCTGGTCCATGGTGTAGGCACCCGACAGCAGTTCCTTGAAGTTGGCGGTACCGATGGCCAGGGCGATCGGCAGGCCGATGGCCGACCACAGCGAGTAGCGCCCGCCGACCCAGTCCCACATTGGGAAGATGTTCTCTTCGCGAATGCCGAAGGCCACGGCCGCGGTCTTGTTGCTCGAGACGGCGATGAAGTGGCGGTACAGCTCTGCCTCGGAGCCGCCCTGGGCCAGGTACCAGGTACGCGCCGCGGTGGCATTCTTCAGGGTCTCGAGGGTATTGAAGGATTTCGACGAAACGATGAACAGCGTGGTCTCGGCGCGCAGCTTGGCCGACAGCTCATGGAACTCGCTGCCGTCGATGTTCGCCAGGTAGTGGCAGCGTACGCCGCGCTGGGCATAGGGCAGCAGGGCTTCGGAGACCAGCTCCGGGCCGAGGAAGGAGCCGCCGATGCCGATGTTGACCACGTCGGTGATCGGCTTCTCGCTGTAGCCGCGCCACAGGCCATCGTGGATGCGCGTGACCAGCTCGGTGATCTGGTTGAGCACCTTGTGCACGTCGGGCATCACGTTGACACCGTTGACACTGAGCTTGTCGCCCACCGGACGGCGCAGCGCGGTGTGCAAGACAGGACGCCCTTCGGAAGCGTTGATGATCTCGCCGCTGAACATGGCCTTGATGGCGTCCTGCAGGCCGACCTGGTTGGCCAGCCCGACGAGCAGGTCGCGGGTTTCGTCGGTGATCAGGTTTTTCGAGTAATCGAGAAACAGCCCGCAGGTGCTGAGAGAGAACTGCTCGAAGCGCGCAGGGTTGGCGGCGAACGCTTCGCGCATGCTGAAGCCTTGCATGGCGTCGCGGTGCTGCTGGAGCGCCTGCCAGGCAGGCAGGGCCGTAACGTCATGGGGGGTACGGTAATACGCCATTGCGAGGGGATTCCTTGTTGCTTGAACTGGGCCTTGGACAACGGTTAGCGCCTGCCGGTTGCAGGCTGGCTTTCATTATAGGCACAGCCCGCGCGTCCCTGCTGGCCTTCGGCCGGTAGGCCGAGGCGGGGATCAGTGGTTGCCGTCGAGGTCCAGGTGCAGATTGTCGATCAACCGCGTGGTACCCAGGAAGGCGGCCGCCAGGATCACCAGGTCACGGTCCTCGGCCGTGGCCGGGCGCAGGCTCAAGGCGTGGCGGATTTCCAGGTAATCCGGGCGCAGGCCGGCTGCGGTCAGCTGCTGTTCGCCGTGGGCGAGCAGCGCTGGGTAATCGCGCTGGCCCTGGCGCAGGGCATCGGCGATCTGGCACAAGGTCTGGTAGAGCATCGGCGCGATGGCCCGCTGCTCGGCGCTCAGGTAGCCGTTGCGCGATGACAGGGCCAGGCCATCCTCGGCGCGCACAGTCGGTTCTCCGATGACCTGGATCGGCATGTTGAGATCGCGTACCAAGGCACGGATCACCGCCAGCTGCTGGAAGTCTTTCTGCCCGAATACCGCAAGGTCTGGCTGGACCATGTTGAACAACTTGCTGACCACGGTGGCCACGCCCTCGAAATGGCCAGGTCGGCTGGCGCCGCACAGGCCTTCGGAAAGTTGGGGCACGCTGACGCGGGTCTGCCCGGTCATGCCGTCGGGGTACATCTCTTCGACGGTAGGCGCGAACAGCAGGTGGCAGCCGGCCTGGAGCAGTCGCTCCTGATCGGCTGCCAGGGTGCGTGGGTAGCTGTCGAGGTCTTCGTTAGCGCCAAACTGCAGCGGATTGACGAAGATGCTGGTCACCACGAAATCGACGCGCTGGGCCGCCTTGGTCACCAGCGCCGCGTGGCCGCTGTGCAGATTGCCCATGGTCGGTACGAAGCCGATGCGCTTGCCTTCGCTGCGCGCCCGCGCCACGGCGGCGCGCAGTTCACGGACGGACTTGACTGTATTCATGCGCTGAACCCGTGTTCGCTGCCTGGGAAGCTGACCGCCTTGACCGCGCTGACGTAGGCGCCCAAGGCGCTTTGGATGTCAGGCTGGCCGGCCATGAAGTTCTTGACGAACTTGGGCACCCGACCGGTGAGCGACAGCCCGAGCATGTCGTGCAGGACCAGGACCTGGCCGTCGGTGGCGCTGCCGGCACCGATGCCGATCACCGGGATACCCACGGCCTGGGTGATTTCCGCCGCCAGGTCGCTGGGCACGCATTCGAGCAGGAGCATGGCGGCACCGGCTTGCTCCAACGCCATGGCGTCGGCACGCATCTGCCGCGCCTGGGCTTCGTGGCGCCCCTGGACCTTGTAACCGCCGAGCACGTTGACCGTCTGCGGTGTCAGGCCCATGTGCGCGCACACTGGCACACCCCGTTCAGCCAGCAGGCGGATGGTCTCGCCCAGCCAGGCGGCCCCTTCGAGCTTGATCATGTGCGCGCCGGCCTGCATCAGGCTGGCGCAGTTGGCAAAGGCCTGCTCGGGCGTGGCATGGGCCATGAAGGGCAGGTCGGCGAGGATCAGCGCGCCGTCGTTGCCACGCTTCACGCAGGCGGTGTGGTACGCCATGTCGGCCGTGGTGACCGGCAAGGTGCTGTCATGGCCTTGCAGGACCATGCCCAGGGAATCACCCACCAGCAGCACTTCCACGCCAGCCTGGCTGGCGGCCTTGGCGAAGGTCGCGTCATAGCAGGTCAGCATGGTGATTTTCTCACCCTTGGCCTTGAGGCCATGCAGGGTGGTCAGGGTTACTTCTGGCATGTTGGAAATCCTCGTTCAGGCGCTGAAAACGGCTGCGTACAACGCCTGTATTCATCTACTGGAACAGCACATCATCGATCGTGGTGTTTGGAAACAGACCTGTTCCAGGCCGGAATACGTCGTCTGCGGCTTGTCGCCGCCACGGGTCGCCTATAGTCGTGAGCGAGGGGGGGGAAGTCAATGACCCTGTTACCGCATTGTTACGCTAGACCTCCTGGCAGCGTTACCGCTCGCAGAAGGGCTAGAATGACAGGCGCTCAAGGCCGACGAACGGACAGTCCGCCAGGAGGTCGGCGAGGCGGCGCTGGTCGGCCAGGCAGAAGTCTTGAGGGACCAGTTCGGCCAGCGGATAGAGGACGAAGGGGCGGGCCTGCATGTGATAGTGCGGGACCTTGAGGCGGGGGATGTCGATGACCTGATCGCCGTACAGCAGGATGTCCAGATCAAGGGTGCGCGGCCCCCAGCGCTCCTTGCGCTCGCGGCCTTGGGCAGCCTCGATGGCCTGCAAGGCATCGAGCAGGGGCAAGGGCTGTTGCGTGGTGTCCAGAGCGGCCACGGCGTTGGTGTAACGCGGCTGGCCCGGTGAGAGCGAATCGCTGGCATAGAAGGAAGACACCGCCACCAGCTGGCTGCCCGCGATCTGGTCGAGCGCCTGCAGGGCATTGCGCAGCTGCTCGGCGGGATCGGCCAGGTTGCTGCCCAGGCCGATGTACACGCGGGTCGTCATGGATCAGTCCCAGCTCTCGTCGCTGCGCTTGCGCTTGCCGCTGCTGCTGCGCTTGCGTTTACGCGGCGCTGCAGCGCTGCCTTCGTCGCGGCTACCCAACTCACGGATCATGTCGCGGCGCTCGCTATCGTTGGCTTCCTGGTAATCGGTCCACCACTGGCCAAGCGCGTCGGTCTGCTCACCAGCGCTCTCGCGTAGCAACAGGAAGTCGTAGCCGGCACGGAAGCGCGGGTTGTCGAGCAGTTGGTCGGCGCGCTTGCCGCTGCGCCGTGGCAGACGCTCCTGCATGTCCCAGATCTCGCGGATCGGCAAGGTGAAGCGCTTGGGAATCGCGATCCGCTGGCACTGCTCGGCGATCAGCTGGTGAGCGGCTTCGTTCATCGCCGGAATAGGCGGCATGCCTTGACCCTGAAGGCGCAGGGCGCGGGCAGGGAGGGCGGGCCAGAGCAAGGCGGCGAACAAAAATGCCGGAGTGACGGGTTTACCCTGTTTCACCCGCAAGTCGGTGTTGGCCAGCGCCTGGCTGATCAGCGTGTGGGTATAGGTGGGCTGGTCTTCCAGCGCCTGGGTGCTGGCCGGGAACAGCGGATCGAACAGGTGCAGGTCGACCAGCATCTCGAAAGCCAGGGCGGCGTAGCCAGAGAGGAACAGCTTGAGGCTTTCCTCGAACAGGCGCGCGGCCGGGATCTCGCGCAGCATGGGTGCCAGCTCGCGGATCGGCTGCACCGTATGCTTCTCGATGCCAAAGTCCAGCTTGGCCGCGAAGCGCACCGCGCGCAGCATGCGCACGGGGTCTTCCTGGTAGCGCTGGCCGGGGTCGCCGATCAGGCGGATCAGGCGGTTGCGGATGTCATGGACGCCGTTGGCGAAGTCCAGGATGCGCTCGCTGACCGGATCGTAGTACAGGGCGTTGATGGTGAAGTCGCGGCGTTGCGCATCGTCTTCAAGCGTGCCGTATACGTTGTCGCGCAGGATGCGCCCGCTTTCGTTGTGCGATGAGCGATGGCTGTCAGCCTGGTCATCTTCCTGGTGATGGGCGCGGAAAGTGGCGACTTCGATGATGTCACGGCCGAAATGCACGTGAACCAGCTTGAAGCGGCGACCGATGATCCGCGCGTTGCGAAATTCCGCGCGCACCTGTTCAGGGGTGGCGCTGGTGGCGACGTCGAAGTCCTTGGGCGAGATGCCCAGGAGCTGGTCGCGCACGCAACCACCGACCAGGTAGGCCTGGTAGCCGGCGTTTTGCAGGCGCTCGACGATGCTCACCGCATGACGGCTGAACTGGCTGCGCTGCAGTGAGTGTTGAGCGCTGTTGATCACTTCAGGCGTGGTGCGCCTGTGGTGCTGACCACGAATGGGAGGACGGAATGACTGGAACAGCTTCTTCAGCATGGGATGCACTGTTTGAAGGAATGTTCGGCCAACGATGAAAGAATGGCCGCATGATGGGCGGGGATTCTAGCATTTACTCGGGGAATGGTGTAGGCGGTCGCGCGATGGCGCTGAGGCGAGGAGAAACTACAAGGGGAGCCGAAGCTCCCCAAGAAGTAGTTGCGTGCTCTTATTGTTTTTCTGCTGGGCTTCTTGTTTTTGTTGAGCGCCCTGTCCACAAATCTCGAAGCTTGTGGACGACTCCCAATCTGGGAGTGAAGAGCAAACGGATTGCTTTGGTCGCTGATGTTGAGTTGATCTGTTGATCCAACCAGTCCCGGCGCTGCTTTTTAGTGCAGTTTTTGTTGTTCTCTGCCTGGCTGTGGGGCTAGCCCCAAACACAACTCCTCTCCAAAAGAATCAGTTAGCTGCGCCTCCGCCGTCTTGTTCTTATTGTGCGTGAGCCGTTTCGTCTTGTTCTTATTGTCTTTGCAGTGCTTGTTATTGTTCTTGTGACAGAGATATAGCAGGTGCCGTGCCAACTTTTTAAAACCCTTGAAAATCAAGGGGTTGAGGGGAATTAGTGATCGACGCCGATCCGAAAATGCCCGGCTTTCGTTACCGTACGCCCCGGCTTTTGTTACGACTGTGCGAACGAGGTAACAGATTTTTGCGGGAGGGGGGTATCAGAGGACTGCGGGCGTAACCGGTGTCGAGCCCAGCCCCTCACCCTGGCCCTCTTCCAGAGGGAGAGGGGACCGGACGCGTTGTGTGGGCGGACGCAATCTTTCTGTCGACGCCGATTAGCTCCCTCTCCCTCCGGGAGAGGGTTGGGGTGAGGGCCGCGGGCACAACTGGTGTCGAGCCCAACCCTCATGCCCTAGTCCTCTCCCTGAAGGGCAGAGGCGCATTCGCGGTGAGGGTCAGGCGTGATCTATCAGACAGGACAAGGCGATCAATTGTCGCTAGTGGCGCTGCTCTTGCGCCGTGGAATGCCCAGGCGCTGGCGGCGCTCCCACAGGCATTTGCGGCTTACGCCCAGCTTGCGTGCCAATTCGGTCTCGGTCATGTGATCCTGATGCTCAAGAACGAAGTGCTGGAAGTAATCTTCCAGCGACAGGTCCTCGGTCGGCTCGTGGCTGGCGTTGTTGTTACCGCTGCCGCTGGCTGTCAGGGTGTTGAAACTTTCCTCGTCTTCCAGGTCGCTCAACTCGATGTCGATACCCAGCAGTTCAGCAGAAATTTCCGGACTCTCGCTGAGAATGACCGCCCGCTCCACAGCGTTCTCCAACTCGCGCACGTTACCCGGCCAGCTGTAGTGACGGATTGCCTGCTCGGCCTCGTGGGAAAAGCGCAGGTCATCACGGCCAATCCGTGCGCTCTGGCGAGCGAGGAAGGCGCTGGCGATTTCGTTGACGTCGGCGCCGCGTTCACGCAGGGCCGGCAGCTTCAGGGCAATGACGTGCAGGCGGTAATAAAGGTCCTCACGGAACTGGCCAATCTTGGCCAGGCTCTTCAGGTCGCGGTGGGTCGCGGCAATCAGACGTACATCGACCTTCTGCGACTGCACCGAGCCGACCCGGCGGATCTCGCCTTCCTGCAGCACGCGCAGCAGGCGGGCCTGGGCTTCCAAGGGCAGTTCGCCAATTTCGTCGAGAAACAAGGTGCCGCCGTCGGCCGCTTCGACCAGTCCCGCACGGCCCGCGCTGGCGCCGGTAAAGGCGCCTTTCTCGTGTCCGAACAGCTCTGACTCGATCAGGGTCTCCGGGATGGCCGCGCAGTTCACCGAGATCATCGGCGCCTTGGCCCGGCGCGACAGATTGTGCAGGGCGCGGGCGACCAGTTCCTTGCCGGTCCCGGATTCGCCCTGGATCAGCACATTGGAGTCGGTGGGCGCGACCTTGCGGATCTTGCTGTAGAGATCCTGCATGGGCGGGCAGGAGCCGATGATGCCGATCTCGCCATTGGCGGCGGCGCTGGCGCCTTTGTCGGCAGCCGCCGCCTTGCCGGTGCTGCGTGGCTCGGCGGCAGCGGCGGCGGCGGGAACGTTCTGCCGGTCACGCAGGATGCGCGCCACGGCCTGGAGCATCTCGTCGTGGTCGAACGGTTTGGCGATGTAGTCGACCGCGCCCATCTTCATGGAATCGACCGCCGAGCGCAGGCTGGCGTAGCTGGTCATGATCAGCACTGGGATGCCTTGACCGAGCTTGATCAGCTCGGTGCCGGGGGCGCCCGGCAGGCGCAGGTCACTGACGATCAGGTCGAAGGTCGCAATGCTGAAGCGTTCCTGGGCTTCTTGTACCGAGCCGGCTTCGCTGACCTGGTACTGATTCCGTTCGAGCAGGCGACGCAAGGCCGAGCGGATGATGGTTTCGTCTTCGACGATCAGAATATGCGGCATTGATTCAATTCTCTCGACGGTCTCGAATGTCAGGGGACGTCGCTACGACATGCCTGGGCAAGGTCACGCGGATCCGGGTGCCACGCTGGCGCTGAGTATCGGCCGGGCTGTCGATGGTGATCTGTCCATAATGCTCTTCCACGATGGAATAGACCAGAGCAAGCCCCAGACCGGTGCCTTCGCCCGGGTCCTTGGTGGTGAAGAAAGGTTCGAACAAGCGGTCCATGATGTTCTTGGGAATCCCGCTGCCTTCGTCCTCGACGATCAGGTCGACGGTGTGCTCGCTTTTTTCGCTGCGCACGCGCACGGCGCTACCCGGTGGCGAGGCGTCGCGCGCATTGGACAGCAGGTTGATCAGCACCTGGGCCAGGCGTTGCGGATCGCCCTCGACCCAGTGATCGGGGTCGCAGAGGTTGAAGAACTGTACTTCGAAATTGCGCCGGTTCAACGCCAGCAGACCGATGGCATCCTGTGCCACCTCGGCCAGGCACACCGGCTCCTCGCTGTTCTGGTGGCTGCCGCCGGCATGGGCGAAGCTCATCAGCGACTGCACGATGCGCGAGACACGCTTGGTCTGTTCGAGGATCTGGCTGCTCAGCTCGGTGATTTCGCCGTCGCCCTCGCGTTCCTCGCGCAGGTTCTGCGCCAGGCAGGCAATGCCGGTAATGGGGTTGCCGATCTCATGGGCCACCCCGGCGGCGAGGCGCCCGATGCTGGCCAGGCGCTCGGAGTGCACCAGCTTGTCTTCCAAGGCCTGGGTTTCGGTCAGGTCCTCGACCAGCAGCACCAGGCCGCTGGTGCCCGGGGCCAGCGGCTCGTCGATGGCCGCCTTGTGCAGGTTCAGCCAGCGCGTCTGGCCATCCAGGCCCAGGCGCTGCTTGTGCAGGTGCTCGTCGGGCAGGTTGATGAAGCCCAGCAGCAGGCCGCGCCACGGTTCGCCGATGGTGGTCAGGCGCGAGCCGACCACGTGCTTGGCGGCAATGCCGGTCAGTTCTTCCATGGCCTTGTTCCACATCAGGATCTCTTGGTCCTTGGCCAGGGAGCACACGCCCATCGGCAGCTCCTGCAAGGTCTGGCGATGGTAGCGGCGCAGGGCATCGAGCTCGGCGGCAAGGCCGGTCAGGCGCGAGTGGTAGTCTTCCAGGCGGCTTTCGATGAAGTGGATGTCCTCGGTGACGTAGTTTTCGTTGCCGGACTTGTACGGCAGGAAGGTCTCGACCATGTCCTGGGCCACGCTTGGGCCCATCAGCCCCGAGAGGTTGGCCTCGATACGGTCGCGCAGGCGCCGCAGGGCGTAAGGGCGGCGTTCGTCGAACGGCAGGTAGAGATCACGCAGGGCCTGCTCGACTTCCTTCTGCGCCGCCTTGGCGCCCAGCGGCTTGGCCAGCTGGGTGGCGAACTCCTGGGGCGAGGCGGCGTGCAGCTCGCGGCGCTGCGGGCGACGCACGTTGTCCACCGCGCAGGCTTCGGCGGCGCTGACCTCTTCGCTGCTGGCGTTGGTAAACAGCGAGATCAGCGTGAACAGCAGCACGTTGGCCGCCAGCGAGGCGATCGCCGCCATGTGCCAGCTGGTGTCGTCGAGCACGTAGATCATGTTCAGCAGCGGGATGTAGAAGCCCTGCAGGTTACCTACCAGGGGCAGCAGCATGGTCACCATCCACACCAGGATCCCGGCCAGCAGGCCGGCGATGAAGCCACGGCGGTTGGCGGTCGGCCAGTACAGTACCGACAGCACTCCTGGCAGGAACTGCAGGGTCGCGACGAAGGCGACGATGCCCAGGTTGGCCAGGCTCTGGTGGGTGTTCTGGGTCAGGTAGAAGACAAAACCGGCGGCGATGATGGCAACGATCAGGGCGCGGCGGGTCCACTTCAGCCAACGGTAGATGTTGCCTTCGGCCGGCGGCTGGTACAGCGGCAGGACCAGGTGGTTGAGGGCCATGCCCGACAGCGCCAGGGTGGTGACGATGATCAGCCCGCTCGATGCCGAGAGCCCGCCGATGTACGCCAGCAGCGCCAGTGCCTGGTTGTTGGCGGCGATGCCCAGGCCCAGGGTGAAGTATTCCGGGTTGGTGCTGGCGCCCATGCGCAGGCCGGCCCAGAGGATCAGCGGCACCGCCAGGCTCATCAGCAGCAGGAACAGCGGCAGGCCCCAGCTGGCGCTGGCCAGCGAGCGAGGGTTGAGGTTCTCGGTGAAGGCCATGTGGTACATGTGCGGCATGACGATGGCCGAGGCGAAGAACACCAGCAGCAGGGTACGCCATGGGCCTTCCTGCAGTGGCGTGTGCAGGGCCGCCAGGGCCGTCTGGTTCTGCAGCAGCCAGATCTCCAGCTGGTGCGGCCCGCCAAATACGCCGTAGAGGGCGTACAGGCCGATGCCTCCCAAGGCCAGCAGTTTGATCACCGACTCGAAGGCGATGGCGAAGACCAGGCCTTCATGCTTCTCCCGGGTGGCGATATGCCGTGAGCCGAAGAAGATGGTAAACAAGGTGATCAGTGCGCAGAAGGCCAGGGCCACCCGTGCCTTGACCGGCTCTCCGGTGAGGATGCTGATCGAGTCGGCCACGGCCTGGATCTGCAGCGCCAGTAGCGGCAGCACGCCGATCAGCATGAACACCGTGGTCAGCGCGCCGGCCCAAGTGCTGCGAAAGCGGAACGCCAGCAGGTCGGCCAGCGACGACAGCTGGTAGGTGCGGGTGATCTTGAGGATCGGGTAGAGCAGCACCGGTGCCAGCAGGAAGGCTCCAGAGACGCCCAGGTAGCAGGCCAGGAAGCCATAGCCGTACTGATAGGCCAGGCCCACCGAGCCGTAGAAGGCCCAGGCGCTGGCGTAGACGCCCAGCGACAGGGTGTAGGTCAGCGGGTGGCGAATGATCGAGCGCGGGATCAGGCCGCGTTCGCTGACCCACGCCACGCCGAACAGCACCAGCAGGTAGGCGGCGCTGATCAGGATCATCTGGGTCAGGCTAAAGCTCATCGGCATCACGTTGGCTCTGCAGGATAAAGGTCACGACGATCAGGATCAGCCAGAGCAGGTAGGGGCGGTACCAGGCTCCGGTCGGTTCGATCCACCAGTCCATGATGGCCGGGGAGAACAGGTAGATCCCCACGACCAGAAGCAGGACCAAACGATAGATGTACATGCTGGCCTCAAGGGTTAGGGCGCTGCGGGTTTGGACTTATTATTGGCGCAAATGGCGGGGGCGATGCTAGCGGGATTCCGTGTGGATCGGCAAGAAATTGAATTCATTGGTTTTTTTTGACAGCGCCTTGGTGAGCCGACTCAACACAGGTCGGCCTCAGGCAAGGTCATCTGCCGCGCGATGGCTTGCACACGCCACTGCTGTCGGGCGACCGCCAGCACCTCGGCAGGGCTGGCGTTGTCGAGCGCTGGATCAGTCGCCTGGCCCAGCGCGCGCAAGGCCCGTAGCAACAGCGGTGTGGCCTGCTCAGGCGCCAGCGGTGGCGAGCGGTACGACTTGCCCAGTTTGTGGCCATCAGGCTGGGTGATCAGCGGAATATGCAGGTAACGCGGCTGGGAGAACCCCAAGAGCTCCTGCAGGTACAGCTGGCGCGGGGTGTTGTCGAGCAGGTCGGCGCCGCGCACGATGTCGGTGACGCCTTGCCAGGCATCATCCAGCACCACGGCCAATTGGTAGGCATACAGACCGTCGCGGCGCTGAATGACGAAGTCGCCGACCTCGCGGCCCAGATGCTGTTCGAAGCGGCCCTGCACGCGGTCAGTGAAGTGATAGCTGAGTTCTGGTACCCGCAGGCGAATCGCCGCATTGGCGCGCCCATGGCCGGCATTGCGGCAGAACCCGGGATAGATGCCGTTGAAAGCCTCCAGTTGCTTGCGCGAACAGGTACAGGCATAGGCCAGGCCCTGGCGGAACAGGCGGTCGACCACTTCGGCGTAGGCGTCGTGACGCTGGCTCTGGTAGACCACTTCGCCGTCCCACACCAGGGCGTAGCGCTCCAGGGTCTGCAGAATGGCGTCACGTGCACCCGGCGCTTCACGCGGAGGGTCGATGTCTTCCATGCGCAGCAACCAGCGCCCGCCGACCGCACGGGCATCAAGCCAGGAGGCGAGTGCCGCGACCAGTGAGCCGAAGTGCAGGAATCCACTGGGGGTAGGGGCGAAGCGCCCGATGTAGCTGGAGTCGTTCATGGGCAGCAACTATCGCTATAAATGAAACGGGGCGCTTCAAGCGCCCCGTTCAGGTGAGATAAGGATCAGGCCTTGCCCACCTGCTTTTCTTTGATTTCCGCCAAGGTCTTGCAGTCGTAGCACTGGTCGGCAGTCGGGCGTGCTTCCAGGCGACGAATACCGATTTCCACGCCGCAGCTCTCGCACCAGCCGTACTCTTCGTCTTCGATCAGTTGCAAGGTTTTGTCGATCTTCTTGATCAACTTGCGTTCACGGTCACGGTTACGCAATTCCAGGGCGAACTCTTCTTCCTGGCTGGCGCGGTCGGCCGGGTCCGGGAAGTTGGCGGCTTCGTCCTTCATGTGGTCCACAGTCTGGTCCACACCCTGCATCAGCTCTAGCTTCCACTTCTGGAGGAGCTTGGTGAAGTGCGCGCGCATGGGGGCCCCCATGTACTCCTCACCCTTGGTTTCTGTGTAGGGTTCGAAGCCGCGAACAAGTTGACTGCTTTGTTGCTTTTCTTGGGTGGACATGAATAGACCGCCTCTCACTCATCTGATCCATTACGCAGGCTGCTCCATCTCCGGCGACCGCCGGCCCTGCGACTGCGAGCCGCCGAACTTACCAGATAGATCCGGGGTACGCTACCCCGCCCGTCACAAGGGTTGACAGCTGCTTTTGGCTCACGTTCGTTGACCTGCATGGGTAGAATCAACAGTTTAGACCCAATTGAGAGAAGGCCCATGGCACAGCCCTACAGTGCGCGCAGTCGCGCCATCGAACCCTTTCACGTCATGGCATTGCTGGCGCGGGCCAATGAATTGCAGGCGGCCGGGCATGATGTGATCCACCTCGAAATCGGCGAACCGGACTTCAGCACCGCCGCGCCGATCGTCGAGGCAGGGCAGGCCGCGCTGGCCGCCGGGCACACCCGTTACACCGCCGCACGTGGGCTGCCCGCGCTGCGCGAGGCGATCGCCGGTTTCTATGGGCAACGCTATGGGCTCACGGTCGATCCCGAACGTATCCTCATCACCCCCGGTGGTTCAGGGGCCTTGCTGTTGGCCAGCAGCCTGCTGGTCGACCCAGGCAAGCATTGGCTGCTGGCCGACCCAGGCTACCCCTGCAACCGCCACTTCCTGCGGCTGGTCGAGGGTGGCGCGCAATTGGTGCCGGTAGGGCCAGAGGTCAACTACCAGCTGAACGCGGACCTGGTCGAGCGCTACTGGGACCAGGACAGCGTGGGCGCCCTGGTGGCCTCGCCGGCCAATCCGACCGGTACCGTGCTTGATCGCCAGGCCTTGGCCGGGCTGTCTGCGGCCACCCGTGCGCGCCACGGTCACCTGGTGGTCGACGAGATCTACCATGGCCTGACCTACGGCATGGAGGCGCCCAGTGTGCTGGAAGTGGACGATGAGGCTTTCGTTCTGAATAGTTTTTCCAAGTATTTCGGCATGACCGGCTGGCGGCTCGGCTGGCTGGTCGCGCCGCCAGCCGCTGTGGGCGACCTTGAGAAGCTGGCGCAAAATCTCTACATCAGCGCGCCGAGCATGGCCCAGCACGCGGCGCTGGCCTGCTTCCAGCCCGCCACGCTGGCGATCCTCGAAGAACGCCGGGCCGAGTTCGCCCGGCGTCGCGACTTCCTGCTGCCGGCCCTGCGCGCGTTGGGTTTTGGCATTGCCGTCGAGCCCCAGGGGGCCTTCTACCTCTATGCCGACATCAGCGCCTTTGGTGGTGATGCCTTCGCCTTCTGCCGGCACTTCCTGGAAACCGAGCATGTGGCCTTCACCCCAGGCCTGGACTTCGGACGCTACCAGGCCAGCCACCATGTGCGCTTCGCCTACACGCAGAACCTGGAGCGACTGGAAGAGGCGGTGCAGCGCATTGCCCGCGGACTGCGGAGCTGGCAAGGCTGATGGCGTTCTTTCCTGAGCTGGAGCAGGGGCGCTTGCTGCGTCGCTACAAACGCTTCCTGGCCGACATCGAACTGGCCAGCGGCGAGCAATTGACCATCCATTGCCCCAATACTGGCTCGATGCTCAACTGCATGCGCGAGGGCGGACAGGTGTGGTTCAGCCGCTCCAACGATCCCAAGCGCAAGCTGCCGGGCACCTGGGAGATCAGCGAGACGCCCCAGGGGCGCCTGGCCTGCATCAATACCGGGCGGGCCAACGCGCTGGTCGAGGAGGCGCTGCGCGCCGGGCGCATCAGCGAGCTGGCCGGCTTCACGGCCCTGCGTCGCGAGGTGGCCTACGGGGAGGAGGGCAGTCGTGTGGACTTTCGCCTGGAGTTTGCTCAAGGGCCGGCCTATGTCGAGGTCAAGAGCGTGACCCTGGGCTATCCCGACACCCCGGTGGCCGCCTTCCCCGACGCCGTGACCCAGCGCGGCGCCAAGCACCTGCGCGAGTTGGCAGGGCTGGCGCGCCAGGGGATTCGCGCGGTGCAGCTGTACTGCGTGAACCTGACCGGCGTCGAGGCGGTGCGCCCGGCGGACGAGATCGACTCAGCCTACGCCGACGCCCTGCGCGCCGCCGTGGCGGATGGGGTGGAGGTGCTGGCCTACGGGACTCATCTGGATGCCGGGCAGATCTACATCGATCGGCCGCTGCCGGTGTTGCTCATGTCCTGAGCCAGATGCCCCGGCTGTCCTCCAGGCAATCCAGGGCCTGCAGTTGTTCTCCCTCGCAAGGGCCGGCCACGCACTCACCGGATTCGAGCAGAAACAGCGCGCCGTGGTGGACGCAATGGATAAGGCTGGCGCTGTCGTCGAGAAAGGCATCGGTGTCTGCGTTCAGGGTGATCCCGCGGTGCGGACAGCGGTTGCGGTAGAGGTAGACCTGGCCATGGCGACGAACGCCGAACAAGGCCTGCCCGGCAACGACGAAGGCGCGGCTCTGGCCTTCGCCCAGCGCGTTGGAGGTACAGAGCAAGTGCATGTTGTAGCCTGGGGTCGAGTAAAAAGGATGGCTTGACGCTTCAATGCGAATAATTATCAAATTGCCGGCGTTTACTGCGTCGGCTGCTTATAGTGCGCAGTCCCGCCACACACCACAAGGCGTGCGACCTGCCTTCTGCATAGGAATACGATGATGCGCCGTCCCGCTGCCTTGCTCACCTTGTGCGCCAGTCTGGTGTTCGTCACCCAGGCCTTTGCGGCCGATCTGCCCCAGCGCTGGGTCAGCGCTGGTGGTGCGCTCAGCGAGTGGATCAGCGTGCTCGGCGGCGCGCAGCGCCTGGTCGGCGTCGACACCACCAGCCAGCATCCTGAAACCCTCAAGGACTTGCCGAGCATCGGCTACCAGCGTCAGCTCTCGGCCGAGGGTATCCTCAGCCTGCGCCCGGACCTGCTGGTCGGCACCGAGGAGATGGGGCCACCGCCGGTGCTGGCGCAGGTCCGCGGTGCCGGGGTACGGGTCGAGCTGTTCTCGAGCAAGGCGCAGCTCGCTGCCGTCGACGACAACCTCAAGCACCTCGGCGCCTTGCTGGGCCGTGAGCAGAAAGCCGCGGCCCTGGCCGCCGATTACCGGCAACAGCTCGAGGCGCTGCAAGCCAAGCTCAAGCAGGCGCAAACGACGCAGAAGGCGCCGGGCGTGCTGCTGCTGGTCGGCCATGGTGGCGCCAAACCGATGATCGCGGGCAAGGGCACGGCGGGCGACTGGGTGTTGCAGCAGGCAGGTGCCCGCAACCTGGCCGACAACCAGGGCTACAAGAACTTTTCGGCCGAGGCGCTGGCGGCGCTCGACCCGGATGTGCTGGTGGTCTCCGACCGCAGCCTCGACGGCGAGCAGGCGCTGCAGGCACTGCTCAAGGAGAACCCGGCGCTGGCCGCCTCGCGCGCGGTCAAGGACCAGCGCCTGGTACGGCTGGACCCGACCCTGCTGGTCGGTGGCCTGGGCCCGCGCCTGCCCGCGGCCCTGCATGAGCTGGCGCGTGCCTTCTATCCAGACGCCCAGGCGACGTTGGCGCCATGAAGCGGCTGATGCCGCCGCGCACGCTGTTCATTACCCTGACCCTGCTATGCCTGCTGGCGATCTGGCTATCGCTGGCGCTGGGGCCAGTCAGCCTGCCGCTACTGGATACCCTGCGCGCCGGTTTGCGCCTGATGGGCGCGCCGATCGCCGCGGACGGGTTGGAGCAGGCCGAGCTGATCCTCGGACAGATCCGTCTGCCGCGCACCTTGCTGGGGCTTGGCGTCGGGGCCGTGCTGGCGTTGTCGGGCGTGGCCATGCAAGGGCTGTTTCGCAATCCGCTGGCCGATCCTGGGCTGGTCGGGGTTGCCAGTGGCGCAGCCCTGGGGGCGGCGGTGGCGATCGTCGGTGGTAGCTGGATGGGCGGCATTGCCGAGTGGTTCGCGCCTTATCTGTTGTCGGCTTGCGCTTTTGTTGGCGGGCTGGGTGTCACCGCCCTGGTGTTCAAGCTCGGGCGCCGTGATGGAC
>JAEWGL010000150.1 GCA_023388335.1 Pseudomonadota bacterium
GCCCTGGGCCGCTCGCGCGCCGACTGGCTGATCGGCATGAACATGAGCCGGCTGTTTACCCTGCTCGGCCGCCAGTCCGGCTACCGTGGGGTGCTGCCGGTGGGCCGGGTGCAGACTCCGACGTTGCGCCTGGTGGTCGACCGCGATCGCAGCATCACCGACTTCGTGCCGGTACCCTTCTGGACCATCGAGGTACAGCTCGAGCATGCTGGCACCGCGTTCAATGCCCAGTGGCGCGCCCCCGAAGATGCCTGCGACGACCAGGGCCGCTGCCTGAACCAGGGCCTGGCGCAGCAGGCCGCCGCCGCTATCGGCGCTGCCGGCAGCGCGCGGGTGCTCAAGGTGGTTACCGAACGCGTGCGCGAAGCCGCGCCCTTGCCGTTCGACCTGGGTACCTTGCAGGAGCTGTGCTCGAAAAAGCTCGGTCTCGGCGCCCAGGAAACCCTCGACATCGCCCAGGCCCTGTACGAGACCCACAAGCTGATCACCTACCCGCGCAGCGACTGCGGCTACCTGCCACTGAGCCAGCATGGCGAAGCGCCGGCCATTCTTGCCGCGCTGCAGCGTGCCGACGCCAGCCTGGCGCCGTTGCAGCCATTCCTCGAGCCGCAGCGCCGCTCACGGGCCTGGAACGATGCCAAGGTCAGCGCCCACCACGGTATCATCCCCACCGCTGCCGCCAGCGACCCTTCGCGCCTGCCGGCCAAGTACAAGGCGGTGTACAGCCTGATCCGCGCGCGCTACCTGGCGCAGTTTCTGCCCAACCACGAGTATGACCGCACCCAGGCCGAATTCGACTGCGCCGGGCAGGCCCTGCGCGCCGTCGGCAAGCAGATCGTCGAGACGGGCTGGCGCCGCGCCCTGCCCGAGGCACTTACCCCAGGCAAAGGCCGCGAAGCCCCCCCCGCCCAAGTGCTGCCGGCGCTGCGCCAGGGTCAGGACTGCGCGGTGCTTGGCCAACTGCTCAAGGACCTCTGGACCCAACCGCCCAAGCCGTTTACCGAAGGCGACCTGATCAAGGCCATGAAGAACGTCGCCAAGCTGGTGGATGACCCCCGGCTCAAGCAGAAGCTCAAGGACACCACCGGCATCGGCACCGAGGCGACCCGCGCCGGGATCATTCAGGGGTTGCTCGATCGCGGCTACCTGGTCAAGCAGGGCAAGGCCCTGTGCGCTACCCCCGCGGCCTTCAGCCTGATCGACGCCGTCCCCCGCGCCATCGCCGACCCCGGCACCACGGCGATCTGGGAGCAGGCGCTGGACATGGTGCAAAGCGGCGAGATGAGCCTGGACGAGTTCGTGGCCAAGCAATCGGCGTGGATGAGCAAGCAAGTGGAGCGTTGCGTGGGGTTGCAGCTGCGTATCAGCGGGCCGGCGCCGGCGGGGAAAGCTGGGGCGCCGTGGAAGAAGAAGCGCAAGCCACGGCAAAAGGCGCCGGCGAAATCCTCCAGGCCATCCTGACCCCGCCCCTCTTCCTGTGGGAGGGCGCCTGCGCCGGGACGCCGCCCCTCTGCTCCTTGGGAGGGGCGGCGGTATCCCGGTTCGCTCGCGCTCGTGGGAAAATACTAACTCATTGATTCAGCCGAACCCTGTGGGAGTCTACTCAGCCCGCTGGGCGATCTCCCACAGGAAGGGACGGGACGGCGACGTTAGTAGCAACCCTGGCAACTCTTCCCGTCGGCGTTTAACATGCCAAGCCTTCTGCGCAGCCCCTCTGCGCCCTGCCGCGATCCTGACAATGCCTTTCGAACTCAGTGTTGACCCGCTAACCCTGCTCATCCTCGCCGCCGTGGCGTTCGTCGCCGGTTTCATCGATGCCATCGCCGGCGGTGGTGGCCTGCTCACCACGCCTGCCTTGCTCACCGCGGGCATGCCGCCGCACCTGGTACTGGGCACCAACAAGCTCAGCTCCACCTTCGGTTCGGCCACCGCCGGCTTCACCTACTATCGACGCAAGCTGTTCCACCCAGCGCAATGGCGCCCTGCCCTGTTCGGTACCTTGGCCGGCGCGCTGATCGGCGCGGTGGTCGCCCATTACCTGCCGGCCGAATGGCTGAACAAGATGCTGCCAGTGGTGGTGTTCGCCTGTGGCCTCTACCTGTTGTTCGGCGGCACGCCAAAGGCACCGCTGGACGCCGACGCGCCAATCAAGAAGACCTGGCAGCTGCCACAAGGCTTCACCCTGGGCTTCTACGACGGCGTCGCCGGCCCTGGCACCGGGGCGTTCTGGACCGTCAGCACGCTGCTGCTCTACCCCATCGACCTGGTCCGCGCCAGCGGCGTGGCGCGCAGCATGAACTTCGTCAGCAATGCCGCGGCGCTCTCGGTGTTCATCTTCTCCGGCCAGGTGGACTGGCTGGTGGGCCTGTCCATGGGCTCGGCCTTGATGGTCGGGGCCTTCTTTGGCGCGCGCACGGCGATCAGCGGCGGCAGCAAGTTCATCCGCCCGGTGTTCATCGCCGTGGTACTGGCACTGACCGTACGCCTAGTGTGGCAGCACTGGTTCGGCCAGGCCTAGACGACGGGCCACGTACAGGTCGATCAGGTACCGGGCGATGGAACGCCCGGCCGGCAACGGCGGCAATGCGTGGACGCTGAACCACTGGGCGTCCTCGATTTCGTCCGGCTGCATGACGATCTCGCCACCGGCATATTCGGCATGGAAACCCAGCATCATCGAATGGGGGAATGGCCAGCACTGGCTGCCGACGTACTGGATGTTCTTCACTTCGACCGCTACCTCCTCGCGCACTTCCCTCACCAGGCAGTCCTCGGCCGACTCCCCCGGCTCGGCAAACCCGGCCAGGGTACTGTAGACGCCGCTGACGAAGCGCGGCGAACGGGCCAGCAGGATGTCATCGCCGCGGGTCACCAGCACGATCATGCTGGGCGAGATGCGCGGGTAATGGCGCAGGTCGCAGGCCTGGCAGTACATGGCCCGCTCCCAGTGGATCTGGCGCATGGCCTGGCCGCAGCTGCCGCAGAAACGGTGCTCGCGGGCCCAGGTGCCGATCTGCGCGGCGTAGCCGAGGAGGGTATAGGTCAGAAAATCCCCTTCCAGCATGAACGCGCGCAGGCCGCGCCAGCTGCAACCGGCCACCGCTTGCGGCGCACGCAGTTCGAGGAGAAACACCGGCTGGCCGTCCAGGTGGCCGATGCCGTGCTCGCACAGAACGTCCAGGTCCTGGCGCTTGAGCCAGTCACGCGGGAACAATGCGCCGTTGTCATCCACCAGGAACCCCTCGGCGCTACGGGCCACGGCCCAGCCTCCGGAGATTTGCGGGTCCAGTACTGCGGTGCTCCAGCGTGCTGACATGATCGGGTTCCTTGGCGCGTCCCGCCGCTGTCGGTCAGTCGGCGAACTCGGGTTTCTGTTTGCTCATATGGGCCGCCATGGCGACCCGCAAGTCATTGGACTGCAGCATGGCAGCGTTCCAGGTGGCGATGTACTCCAGGCCATCGTCGATGCGATGGTCGCGCATGTAGCTGAGCATCTCCTTGGTGCCGGCCACGGCAATGGGTGATTTTCCCGCAATTTCGGCTGCGATGGCAAAAACCCCGTCGAGCAGCGCCGCCTGGTCGCCGAAGATCCGGTTGACCAAGCCAATGCGCTGCGCCTCTTGGGCGAGGACGGTACGTCCGGTATACGCCAGTTCCCGCAACATGCCGTCGCCGATGATCCGCGGCAGTCGCTGCAGGGTGCCGACGTCGGCGGCCATGCCCATGTCGATCTCCTTGATCGAGAACTGTGCATCTTCACTGCAGTAACGCATGTCGCAGGCCGAGACCAGGTCGATGGCGCCGCCGATGCAATAGCCCTGGATCGCCGCGAGCACCGGCTTGCGGCACTGGTCGACGGCATTGAAGGATGCCTGCATGCGCAGGATGGTACGGCGCAGCAAGCGTGCGTTGCGCCCCACATCCTTGCCCAGCTGGTTGGCCACCGAGGCCAGCAGCATCAGGTCGATGCCAGAGGAAAAGTGCTTGCCCGCGCCACTGAGGACTACCACGCGCACCGCGTCGGTGTCGTCGATCCACTGGAAGACCGAGATGATCTCCTCCCAGAACGCTGCGTTCATCGCATTGATTTTTTCCGGGCGGTTGATCTGGACGTGGGCGATATTATCGGTCAGTTCAACCTTGAACGCGCTGTATTCGGTCACGGCGGCACTCCTGCTAGGGCGATGGGTCACAGCGCCGGACTATAGCGCACCCTCAAGGCCGCGCATGTGCCAAAACCGGGACTGCGCGGCTCGCCTGTCTAGCCACTCTGCGCCCGGTCGCGCGCCGGACACTGCGCCCGGTGCAGGTTCAGCGCGGTATTGATGATGCCGATATGGCTGAACGCCTGGGGGAAATTGCCGAGCATGCGCCCGGCCACGGTTGCGTACTGTTCGGCCAGCAGCCCAACATCATTGCACAGGCCGGCCAGACGCTCGAACAAGGCGTGCGCCTCCTCCTCGCGACCCAGCAACACATAGACATCAGCTAGCCAGAACGAACAGACCAGGAACACCCCTTCGCCGGGCTCCAGGCCGTCGCAGCCGCTGTCGGTATCGTAGCGCAGGAGCAAGCCGTTGCGCAGCAGACGGTGTTCTATCTGGCTAAGGGTGCAGAGAAAACGCGGATCGTCCGCCGGCAGGAAGCCGGTCAGGGCGATATGCAGCAGGCTGGCGTCGGTCTCGGTCGAGCCATAGGCCTGGACGAAGCAGTTGCCCTGCGGATCCAGGCCCTTCTCGCAGACCTCACGATGGATCTGCTCGGCCACCTGGCGATAATGCAGGGCCTGCTCGCGACCCTCTTCAGTGGTCTCGGCCAGGCTGGCGGCGCGGTCGAAGGCGACCCAGGCCATGACCTTGGAATGCACGAAATGCTGGCAGCCGCCACGCACCTCCCAGATGCCTTCGTCTGGCTCACGCCAGATGCGTTCCAGGTAGGGCATGATCAGTTGCGTAATGGCCGCGCTGCGTGGATGACGGGGCAAGCCACAACGGATCGCCTGGGTCAGGGCATCGGCCACCTCCCCATAGATGTCCAGTTGGCGTTGCTGCGCGGCGGCGTTGCCAATGCGTACCGGCTGCGATCCTTCGTAACCGGCCAACCAAGGCAGTGTACGTTCCGGCAGTTGCCGCTCACCCGCCAGGCCGTACATGATCTGCATCTGCTCCGGGTTGCCGGCCACTGAGCGCATCAGCCATTCGCGCCAGGCATCGGCCTCCTCGAAGTAGCCCAGGTTCATGAAGGCCAGCAACGTCATGGTCGCATCGCGCAACCAGCAGTAGCGGTAGTCCCAGTTGCGTTCACCGCCCAGGCGCTCCGGCAGCGAGGTGGTGACCGCGGCGACGATGCCCCCGGTGGGTGCGTAGGTCATGGCCTTGAGGGTGATCAGCGAGCGCTTGACCAGGGCCGTCCAGGGCCCGACCTCCGGGCAACGGGCGGTAAAGGCCTGCCACTGCGCCACGGTCTCCTGCAGGGCCTGGTCGGCATCGAGCTGTGGCAACTGCGGCAGGTGCGAGGCCTGGTGCAGCAAGGTGAAGACCTGGCGCTCACCGGCGCAGACGCGAAAACGGGCGACGGAGTGGTGGTCACGGGCGTGGGTGCCGACGCTGCTGCGCAGGATCAGGCGGTCGGGACCCGCCACGGCGGTCAGGGTCAGCGGATCGTGCTTCTCCACCCAGGGTACGCTGCGCCCATAGTCGAAACGCATCACCAGGTCCATCTCGAAGCATGTTTCACCCGCCAGCCCCTCGACCATGCGCACGACCGCATTGGCCTCGCCCAAAGGCATCCAGTCGGTGACCCGCGCGCGGCCTTGGGCGGTGACGTAGGTGGTCTGCAACACCAGGGTGTCCTCCAGGTATTCGCGGCTCACCTGCTCCACCGTGTCACTGGGTGCCAGGCGCCAGCGGCCGTTTTCCTCGTTGCCCAGCAAGGCGGCGAACACCGCAGGGGCGTCGAAACGTGGCAGGCACAGCCAGTCCAGCGAGCCATCCCGGCTGACCAGGGCGGCGCTGCGGCAGTTGCCTAGCAGGGCATAGTCTTCGATCAGCGCAGGCATTGGCTCTCCTTGTTGTCAGCCCAGTGGATGCCACTCGCGCTTGTCACGGGCCAGTAGCTCGTTGCCGGCTGCCGGACCATCCTCGCCAGCCGCGTAAGTCTGCACCTCGTCATCCGAGGCCCAGGCATCAAGGAAGGGCTGCACCGCGCGCCAGCCGTTCTCGATGTTGTCGGCGCGCTGGAATAACGTCTGGTCGCCGGTCAAGCAGTCATAGATCAGGGTTTCGTAGCCGGTGGAGGGCATCATCTGGAAGAAGTCCTTGTAGGCGAAGCCCAGCTGGACATTCTCCATCACCAGTTCCGGCCCAGGGCGCTTGGCCTGCAGGTCGAACCACATGCCTTCGTTGGGCTGGATCTGGATCTTCAGGTAGTTGGGCTTGGGCCGCTCGGCCTCGGACTCGCGAAACTGCGCGTAGGGCGCCGGCTTGAAGCAGATGGCGATCTCGGTGTCGCGCACGCTCATGCGCTTGCCGGTGCGCAGATAGAACGGCACGCCGACCCAACGCCAATTGTCGATCATCACCTTGAGCGCCACGTAGGTTTCGGTCCGGCTCTGCGGGTCTACCTTGGGTTCTTCGCGATAGCCGGGGACCCCCTTGCCACCCTGCTGGCCGGCCACGTACTGCCCGCGCACCGAATTTTTCAGGGCCATGGTGCGCGACAAGGGACGGATGGCGCCGATCACCTTGGCCTTTTCGCTGCGCACCGCGTCGGCGGCGAAGGCCGCTGGAGGCTCCATGGCGACCATCGCCAGCAGTTGGAACAGGTGGTTGGGGACCATGTCGCGCAGGGCGCCGGTGCTGTCGTAGAAGGCGCCGCGTCCCTCGACGCCTACGGTTTCAGCCGCAGTGATCTGCACGTGGTCGATGTAGTGGTTGTTCCAGAACGATTCGAACAGGCCGTTGGAGAAACGGCTGACCAGGATGTTCTGTACCGTCTCCTTGCCCAGGTAATGGTCGATGCGGTAGATCTGCCGCTCGTTCATCACCCGCAACAGGCAAGCATTGAGCGCCTCGGCGCTGGCCAGGTCCGTGCCGAACGGCTTCTCGACCACCACCCGGCGAAAACCGCCCTTGGACTCATCGAGCAATCCGGCGGCACCCAGGCGCTGGACGACTTCAGGGAAGAAGCGTGGCGAGGTGGCCAGGTAGAACACAGCGTTACCGGTGGCCGCCTGGTCGATACGCTCGCCGATGGCCGCGTATGTCTGCGGTTCGAGGAAATCACCCGTCAGGTAGCCGAGGCGCTTGGCCAGGGTAGCCCACAGTTGCTCGTCTAAACCCGCGCTGGCACCCTCGCCGCCCTTGTCACGCTCGCGCATGAAGGCTTCCAGGCGCGCAGCGAACTCGCTGGCGGTAGCTTGGTTATGATCGACCCCGACGATGCTCAGGTCCTGGTCCAGCAGACCGTCGCGACCAAGGTTGTACAACGCCGGCATCAGCAGGCGCTTGACCAGGTCACCATTGGCACCGAAGAGGAACAGGGTGCAAGGCGGGGCGGATTCGATCGGGGTGTTCTTCATTCGCGCTTCTCGACATGGCCACCGAAGCCCAGGCGCATGGCCGACAGCAGTTTGTCGCCGTAGGTGCCCTCTTGCTGGCGCGAACGGAAGCGGGCGAACAGGGCGCTGGACAGCACTGGCACTGGCACCGCCTGCTCAACGGCGGCGTCGATGGTCCAGCGTCCTTCGCCGCTGTCGGACACCGAGCCGCTGAAATCGGCCAGCTGTGGGTCTGCCACCAGCGCATCGGCGGTCAGGTCAAGCAGCCAAGACGTCACCACGCTGCCCCGTCGCCAGACCTCAGCGATCTCGGCCACGTCCAGGTCAAAGCGTTGCGCTTCGGGCAGTCCGTCGCCGCCTTTGCTGCGCAGCAGGTCGAAGCCTTCGGCGTAGGCCTGCATCAGGCCGTACTCGATGCCATTGTGGACCATTTTCACGTAGTGGCCGGCACCGGGCGGGCCAGCATGGATATAGCCCTGCTCCGCACGCCCAGGATCACCGGTGCGCCCGCGAGTGCGGGGGATGTCACCGACGCCAGGGGCCAGGGCGGCGAACAGCGGCTCCAGGCGTTGGAACACGGCCTCTTCGCCACCGATCATCATGCAATAGCCGCGCTCCAGGCCCCAGACGCCGCCTGAGGTGCCGACATCCATATAATGCAGACCCCGCTCGCTCAGCTGCACGGCGCGGCGTACATCGTCCTTGTAGAAGGTATTGCCGCCGTCGATGATCACATCGCCCGGTTCAAGCAGGTCGGCCAGCTGGGTGATGGTCTGCTCGGTAGGCTCGCCAGCCGGCAGCATCACCCACACAGCCCGCGGCGCCTCCAGCTTCTGGACCAGCGCCCCAAGGTCATGGGCGCCGGTCGCGCCCTCGCCGATCAAGGTGGTCACGGCCTCGTGGTTGCGGTCATGGACCACGGTACGATGCCCTGCGCGCATCAGCCGTCTTGCGATATTGCCGCCCATGCGGCCCAGCCCGACGATTCCCAATTGCATGCCGATGCTCCCTTCAGAAATAGATAACAACGCAGTTCGCGTTTTCAGATTAGTCCAGCACATCCGCCCTTGGTTCAGCGACGAACGGCGTGACCACCATAAACAAAAAAGTTCCCATGACCGGGAAAAGAATTCAGAATCGCGGCCGTCCGAGCGACTACGCTTACCAATGTCACAAGCCAATTGCGAGGTGTGCAATGGGAACCCTGATGCCTGCTACCCCTGTCCAGACCCTCTACGTCTCGGTCCGTCGCGATGAATTGCGCCGCCTCAAAGACGAGCGCGACCAGTTGCAGCAGCAAGTCGCACGCCTGAATCTGTTGCTTGAACAGACACGTCCTGGCAAAAAAACCGCCGCCCTCTGAAATCCGCCACGATAACTCGCCTGGCGCAGGCAGCCTAGCCTGCACCAGCGAGCAGCCACAATTCCTCGCCTCTGTCCCCGCCTGAACACCCGTATGCGCTCGCCCGTTTGGCGACCAAACATAAATGACCAACGGGTCACATTTTTATCGCTTTCTCTCCTACACTCAAGATTCGGTCTGCCGACCGCTCGGGATTAACGACAGAAAAAAGTCGAAACTTTCCGGCGCGCTGGCAGGTCAGGAACTAAGTAGGCCGCGCGCCAGGACTTCCTAGCTCGGCTCACCCACCCATAGTCATGACGCCATTGGCACGAGCGCCGGACTGCTCAGTGCGTGCGTTATGACCCTGCGGGTTGGGGTGATGCATGTACCCAATCAAGAGAGACCAACAAGAAGTACTGCGAAGGGTGCCAGGCACCCGCAACATAGGGACGGAGAGAAGTATGATCAGTGCCGCTGTCGAACCTCATGTAGAGACTTTCACCCCGCAAAACCGCGAGTCGCTCGTACCGGATTTCGCCACGACAGCCAAGGTACCAGGCGCCCAGCGCCGCCCTAGTCCCCACAAGCGTAAAGTTCTGTTCGTTACCTCCGAAATTGCCGACCTGATCAAGACTGGCGGCCTTGGCGACGTGTCCTCCGCACTGCCCAAGGCCATGCGCCATCTGCACGATGTCCGAGTACTGATTCCTGGGTATCCGCAGGTTCTGGAAAGCGATAACCCGATCCATCTGGTCGGTGAATTGAGTGGTCATGCCGCGCTCCCTCCTTGCAAGATCGGCCGCATGGACCTGGCCGATGGCCTGGTCATCTACGTGCTGATCTGCCCGGAGCTGTACCAGCGCGAAGGCGGCCCCTATGGCGCCAATAACGGCCGCGACTGGCCGGACAACCATATCCGCTTCGCCCGGCTGGGCCTGGCCGCCGCGGAAATCGCCGCTGGCGAAGGCATGGTGCACTGGACTCCGGAGCTGGTACATGCCCATGACTGGCCCGCTGGCCTGGCACCGGCCTACATGCACTGGCGTGGCCTGCGCACGCCAACCCTGTTCACCATCCACAACCTGGCCTACCAAGGCGTGTATAGCCGCGCATGCTGCCCGGAGCTGGCGATCCCCGACCATGCCCTGCAGCAGGAAGGCATGGAGTTCTACGGCAAGCTTTCGTTCCTCAAGGCGGGCCTGGCGTACTCCAGCCGCATTACCACGGTGAGCGCCACCTATGCCCGCGAGATCACCACGCCGGCGTTTGGCTGCGGGCTTGATGGTTTCCTGGGGAGCAAGGCCCAGCAAGGCCTGCTCTGCGGTATTCCCAACGGCATCGACGAGAGCTGGGATTCGGCCACCGACAAGCACCTGGTCCACCGCTTCAGCATCAATGACTGGGAAGGCAAGGCGCGCAATACCCAGCAAGTGCGCGAGCTGTTCGGGCTGCAACCCTCCACCGGTCCACTGTTTGCCGTGGTCTCGCGCCTGGTCTACCAGAAAGGCCTGGACCTGACCCTGGGCGTTGCCGAATACATCGTCAGCCAGGGTGGCCAGATTGCGATCATTGGCCGGGGCGAGCCGGAAGAAGAGCAGGCCATGAGCGAACTGGCCTTGCGTCATCCCGGACAGATCGGGGTGCGCATCGGCTTCAACGAGACCGACGCCCGGCGCATGTTCGCGGGCAGTGACTTTTTGCTGATGCCATCGCGCTATGAGCCCTGCGGCCTGAGCCAGATGTATGCGCAACGCTTCGGCTCGCTGCCGGTGGCGCGCAACACCGGTGGTCTGGCCGACACCATCGAGAACGGCGTGACGGGTTTTCTGTTCGACGAGTCCACTGTCCAAAGCTACCGCGAAGCGCTCAGCCGGGCCTTCTATGTGCACGGCAAGAAAGACCTGCTCAATGCCATGCGCTGCCTGGCAATGACGCAGCCTTTCAACTGGTGCCAGGCGGTGGAACCCTACGCTCGGCTTTATGAAGAGCTGGTACAAGAGGCCCACGTCAACCCTTACTGACAGAGGTGCCGAAGATGCCCAAACATGGCGCACAGATGATGGACGCCACGTCGGCGCGCTTCGCCCTTTGGGCACCAGATGCGCGCAACGTGGCCCTTGAGCTCGAACAACAACCGCCCGTGCAGTTGCTGCCTGAAGGCGACGGCTGGTTTGGGGGCGTGGCCCCCTGCCAGGCCGGCAGCCGCTATCACTTTCGCGTCGACGATGAATTGGCGGTGGCCGATCCGGCGTCGCGTTTCCAGCCCGAAGGCGTGCATGGTCCCAGCGAAGTCGTGGATCTGGGCCAGTTCGACTGGCAGCATTCCTGGCAAGGACGGCCTTGGCACGAGGCCGTCATCCAGGAGCTGCACGTTGGTCTGTACGACGGTTATGCCGGCGTCGCGGCGCAGCTGCCGCGCCTGGCAGAGCTGGGGATCACGGCCATCGAACTGATGCCCTTGGGGCAGTTCCCCGGTGAACGCAACTGGGGCTATGACGGCGTGCTGCCCTTCGCGCCCCAGCACAACTATGGCAGCCCGCAGCAGCTGTGCGAGCTGATCGACCAGGCCCATGGGCACGGGCTGATGGTCTTGCTGGACGTGGTTTACAATCACTTTGGTCCCGACGGTAACTACCTGCATGCCTATGCCAGCACGTTCTTTCGCGAAGACCGCCAGACGCCATGGGGCAAGGCGATCGACTTCCGTCGCCCCGAAGTGCGGGAATTCTTCATCCAGAATGCCCTGATGTGGCTGTGCGATTACCGTTTCGACGGCCTGCGCCTGGATGCGGTGCATGCCATCAATCAGCCGGACTTTCTGATCGAACTGGCCCAGCGCGTGCGCCAGGCAATCGAGCCAGGCCGCCAGGTCTGGCTGGTGCTGGAGAACGAGCACAATGAAGCATCCTTGCTTGAAAAAGACTTCGATGCCCAGTGGAACGATGACGGCCACAACGCCCTGCACGTACTGCTGACCGGCGAGAAAGAAGGCTACTACGCCGACTACCGCGATGCGCCGATCGAAAAGCTCGCTCGCTGCCTGAGCCAGGGCTTCGTCTTCCAAGGCCAGCCCAACCGCCACGGCACCCCACGCGGGGAGCCCAGCGGTCACCTCGAGCCCAGCGCGTTCGTGCTGTTTCTGCAAAACCATGACCAGATTGGCAACCGCGCCCTGGGCGAGCGCCTGACCCGTCTCTGCCCACCCGAGGCCCTGCGCGCGGCCACCACGCTGCTGCTGCTGGGGCCGATGATCCCGCTGTTGTTCATGGGCGATGACCTCGGTAGTCGCCAGCCCTTCCTGTTTTTCACCGATCACCATGATGAGTTGGCTGATGCGGTGCGCGAGGGCCGTCGCGCCGAGTTCGAGCATTTTTCCAGCTTCGCCGAGCCCGAACAGCGCGAGCGCATCCCCGACCCCAACGCCCCAGCCACTTTCGAGGCATCGCGGCTCCAGGCAAACAACGACGGGCACAGCGACTGGGCGACGCTCTATCGGCAACTGCTCGACTTGCGCCAGCGTCATATCATCCCGCGCCTGCCAGGCAGCCGCGCCATGGGCGCCACGGTGCTGGGCGAGCGCGCGTTGACCGCGCGCTGGCGCCTGGGAGACGGCCAGGCGCTGCGAATCGACCTCAACCTGGCAGACGCCCCTCAACCGGTAGACCTGCCTGCCCCCGACCAGCGCCTGTTCGACAGTGCCGACGTACCGCATAGCGACACTACCTTGGCCCCACGCAGCTGCGTGGTCAGCCTGATCCCCCCTGGCCAGGAGTCCACATGAGCCAACAGCCTTTGTATCGCCTGGCTGCCAAGGCCGGCGTCGCCCGTGACTGGATCGACGCCAACGGGCGTCCGCAACAGGTCAGCGACCCGGTCCTGCGCCGGGTCCTGGAGGGGCTGGGACATCCGGCCGCGGACGATACGACGATCAACGAGAGCCTGCAGGCACTGGAGCAATCCCAGGACGCCGACCACCTGCCGCCCCTGCTGACCTGCGAGCTGGGGCAGCCCGTGCCGCTGCACCACTACTTCGCCGCCAACAGCCAGGGGCGCGCGACGCTGGAAGATGGCAGCCAGCGCGAGGTGCAGCTGGATGAACGGGCGCATCTGCCGAACGATCTGCCCCTCGGTTACCACCAGCTGACGCTGGGCGAGCAGCGCTTTACCCTGGCCGTGGCACCGCCGCGCTGCTACAGCCTGGCCGATGCCACGCAGCACGCCAACCCCCGCTGCTGGGGCCTGAGCGCGCAGCTGTACAGCTTGCGCCGTCCCGCGGACGGCGGCTACGGCGACTGCATGGCGCTGGAGCAACTGGCCCGCAGCGCCGCCGAACGTGGCGCCGACGCCCTGGCCATCAGCCCGATGCATGCGCTGACCAGCGCCGAACAGGAGCACTACAGCCCCTACTCGCCCTCCAGCCGCCTGCTGCTCAACAGCCTCTACGCCAGCCCCGAAGTCCTGCTCGGCGAGCGTGCCGTGCGCATGGCAATCGAGGCCTGCGGCCTGCAAGGCACCCTCGACGAACTCGAGCGTCAGCCCCTGGTCGACTGGCCGCGGGCGGCCGCGGCCCACCGTCAGGTGTTGCGCGCGCTGTACCAAGATTTCGTCACTGGCGAGCATCCGCAACGGGTCGACTTCGACAGCTTTCGCAGCGCCGCCGGCCAAGCCCTGGAGCATCATTGCCGCTTCGAGGCCCTGCAGGCCCACGCCGTCGCCGAGGGCCTGGGCGCCGACTGGCGCGACTGGCCCGCTGCCTGGCATGACCCTTATCACCCGGAAGTCGAGGCATTCGCCACAGCCAACCCCAGCGAGATCGAATACCACGCGTTCTGCCAGTGGTTGACCGAGCGCTGCCTGCAACGGGCCCAGGAAGCAGCCCGCGGCAACGGCATGGCCGTGGGCCTGATCGCTGACCTGGCGGTCGGCGCCGACGGTGCCGGCAGCCAGGCCTGGAGCCGTCAGGATGAACTGCTCTCGGACCTCACCGTCGGTGCGCCGCCAGATATCCTCAACCGCGCCGGGCAGGACTGGGGCATCTGCGGCTTTTCACCGCAAGGGTTGCGGCGCAATGGCTATCGCGCGTTCATCGAGATGCTGCAGGCCAACTTCGCCCATGCCGGCGGCCTGCGCATCGACCATGTCATGGGCCTGCAGCGCTTGTGGCTGATTCCCCACGGGGCCAAGCCCAGTGAGGGTGCTTACGTCCACTACCCGCTTGAAGACATGTTGCGCCTGCTGGCGCTGGAGTCAGTGCGTCACCAGGCCATCGTCCTGGGCGAGGACCTGGGCACGGTCCCCGAGGGCCTGCGCGAAACCTTGGCAAAGAAAGCCATCCTAGGCATGCGCGTGCTGCAGTTCGAACAGGACCCGCCGGGCCATTTCCTGCCTATGCTCGACTGGCCGGACAACGCCCTGGCCACCACCGGCACCCACGACCTACCGCCGCTGGCCGGGTGGCTCCAGGCCCGCGATATCGACTGGAACAACCGCCTGATGCTGGTCGACCAGACCACGGAGCTTGAGTGGCGGCACGGCCGCCAGCTGGAGCGCCACGGCCTGCAGCGTACCCTTGAACGCAGCTACGGTAGCCCGTTGCCGGACATCGACGACCTGATCGATGCCAGCATCCACTACCTGGGCCACACCCGCGCGCCCCTGGTGCTGGTACCTCTGGAAGACCTGCTCGGTTGCGACGAACAACCGAACTTGCCTGGCACCACCGACGGCCACCCCAACTGGCGTCGCCGCTTTGCCCTACAGGTACGCGAGTTGCTCGACGACAGCGATGCCGCGCGCCGCCTGGAGCTGCTGGCCCAGGCCCGTGAACAAGCCCATGAGCGTGACCGATGAAGCCCCTGACCGCCACCGTACGCCTGCAATTTCACGCCGATTTCACCCTGGATGACGCGCAGCCCCTCATCCCTTATTTCGCCCGCCTGGGCATCAGCCACGTGTACGCCTCGCCGATCCTGTGCGCCCGGGCCGGCTCGCGCCACGGCTACGACGTGGTCGACCCGACCCAGGTCAACCCAGAGCTGGGCGGCGAACCCGCGCTCGAACGCCTGGTCGCGGCCCTGCGCCAACACGGCATGGGCCTGCTCCTCGATACGGTGTCCAACCACATGGCCGTGGGCGGTGCCGACAACCCGTGGTGGCAAAGCCTGCTGGCCTGGGGCCGACGCAGCCCCTATGCCGAGTTCTTCGACATTCAGTGGCACTCCAGCGACCCACTACTGGCTGGCCAGCTGCTGCTGCCGTTTCTGGGCAGCGACTACGGCGCCGCCCTGCAGGCCGGCGAGATTCCGCTGACCTTCGACGCCCAGCAGGGGGTACTGCAGATTACCCACTACGATCACCGTTTCCCGATCTGTCCGCAGGACTATGGCTGGATCCTCAGCCTGAGCACCGACCCCTCCCTGCAGTCCATCGCACAAGACTTCACCGCACTACAGGCCTCGGCCAGACCGCTGGAGGATGCCATACCCCTGCACGCCGAGCTGGCCCGCCGGGTGCGCGAGGGCGCCGACCTCGATACCGCCCTGAACGCCTTCGACAGTCGCAATGAGGAGGGTTTGAGGCGCCTGCACCTGCTGCTCGAACGCCAGACCTACCGCCTCGCCAGCTGGCGCACCGCCGCCGACGACATCAATTGGCGGCGCTTCTTCGATATCAACGAGCTGGGCGGCCTGCGGGTCGAGCGCGCGACGGTGTTCGAGGCCACCCACGCCAAGCTGTTCGAACTGATCGAACGTGGCTTGGTGGATGGCCTGCGTATCGACCATATCGATGGGCTGGCCGATCCCCGTGGCTACTGTCGCAAGTTGCGCCGCAGGGTCGACCGCCTCACCGCGCGACGTCCGCTGGAGGCCGCGATCGAGCACCTGCCGATCTATGTGGAAAAAATCCTCGGGGCTGGCGAACAGCTGCACCAGGACTGGCTGGTCGATGGCACCACCGGCTACGAATTCATGAACCAGGTCTCCTTGCTGCAGCACGATCCCGTCGGCGAAGCGCCGCTGACCGAGCTGTGGAGCAGCGTCAGCGAACGGCCGGACTTTGCCGAAGAGGTGCGCCTGGCCCGCCAGCAAGTACTCAACGGCTCCCTTGCCGGTGATTTCGAGTCGGTGGCCCTGGCCTTGCTGCAAGTAGCCCGCGATGACCTGATGACCCGTGACCTGACCCTCGGTGCCATCCGCCGCGCGCTGCAGGCGCTGGTCGAGCATTACCCGGTCTACCGCACGTATATCAACGCGCTGGGCCGCCCCGCCGAAGACCAGGTATTTTTCCAACAGGCCCTGCGGGGCGCGCGCCACAGCCTGGGTGAAAACGACTGGCCGGTACTGGAGCACCTGCAGCGCTGGCTCGGTGGTCAGCCTTGGCGCCAGTTGCCGGTGGGTCGCCCACGCAAGCACCTACGCCACGCCTGCGTGCGTTTCCAGCAACTGACCGCCCCCAGCGCGGCCAAGGCCGTGGAGGATACCGCCTTCTACCGCTCGGCACGCCTGCTCTCGCGCAACGATGTCGGCTTCGACGCCGAGCGCTTCAGCGCCGGTCCCGAGGTGTTCCACAATGAGGCGCAGCGGCGTCTGCGCGACTTTCCCGACAGCCTGCTGGCCACCGCCACCCATGATCACAAGCGCGGTGAAGATTGCCGCGCGCGCCTGGCGGTGCTGAGCGAACGCGGCCCGTGGCTGGCCAGCCGGATCGAACACTGGCGGGAGCTGGCCGCACCCCTGCGCCAGGCCCTCAACGATGGCCCGGCGCCTAGCCCGGGCGACGAGTTGCTGCTGTACCAGACCCTGCTGGGCAGCTGGCCGCTGGAGCTGCGCTGCGATGACCAGGAGGGCCTGCGCCAGTACGCCGAGCGCATCCGCCAGTGGCAGCAGAAGGCCCTGCGCGAAGCCAAGCTGCGCAGCAGCTGGAGTGCACCCAACGATGCCTACGAGCAGGCGTGCGCCGCCTATGTCGATGGCCTTCTGCTGGACGAGCAGAACCAGCAACTGCGTCAATCCCTGGCCGACGCCGTGGCGCTGATCGCCTGTCCCGGCGCGCTCAATGGCCTGGTGCAGTCCATGCTGCGCATGACCGCACCCGGCGTGCCCGACCTGTACCAGGGCGACGAGTTCTGGGACCTGAGCCTGGTCGACCCGGACAACCGCCGCCCGGTTGACTACCCAGCCCGGCGCCAGGCGCTGGACGACAGCGCACCATTGTCCGCGCTGCTCGAGCACTGGCGCGACGGTAGGGTCAAGCAGGCGCTGATTGCCCGCGTGCTGGATTGTCGCCGCGCCCATCCGGAACTGTTCCGCCGCGGCGACTACCTGCCCCTGACAGTCAAGGGCCGCCACGCCGACAACGTGCTCGCCTTTGCCCGCCTGGGTGATGGCGAGCGGGCCATCGTCGTCGTTCCGCGGCTGGCCTGCACCTTGCTTGGCAATGCTCCGACTCCATTAATTCCAGCACAGAACTGGGAAGATACCCGGGTGATCCTGCCATTTGCGTTGTCACCTGCCAATTGCACGGGACTTTTTGCCGGTGCCGCGGTCACCAATTCTAGAGAATTGTGGCTCAACGCAGCGTTGGCGGATTTTCCGGTTAATCTGTTGATTGAACATGTCTAAGCATCAGGAGCGTCGAAATGAGTGTCGATGATAAGCGTATCCGTGAATTCGCCTACCAGATCTGGGAATCGGAGGGCAAACCCGAGGGCGAAGAGGAACGCCACTGGGAGATGGCTCGCAAGCTAGCCGAAGCCGAAGCCCTGGCGCCCAAGGCCACCCCGCGCAAGAAGGCCGCAACCAAGCCCAAGGTCGCCGCTGAAACCAAGGTGGCGGCGCAGCCCAAGGTGGCACCTGATGTAGCTGAGAAACCCGTTGCAGCGAAGAGGCCTCGGGCCGTGAAGAAGCCTGCGGCCGGGTGATCGGTTTCTTGTGATGAACCCGATGCAGGCCTGCGGCAACTGCGGTTACGCACCTTCCTGCAGCGCCAGCGTCGTGATCACCGTCCCCTGAAATCATCGTGCAAGGACGCGCGAGCCCACCGTGCTGCCCAGACATTATAGATTTCTGGCACCCGGCGCCATGAGCGCCGCGGTGCTGCGTTACCCGGTCAAAGAGAGGACGCCATGACCCCACGTACATCCAAGAAACCCAACCGCTCCGTTGCTCCCTCGCGCATCCGCGAAGGGCAGCCTTTCCCCCTGGGCGCCACCTGGGACGGCCTGGGCGTAAACTTCGCGTTGTTCTCGGCCAACGCGACCAAGGTCGAGCTATGCCTGTTCGATGCCAGTGGCGAGACTGAGGTCGAGCGCATCGAATTGCCCGAATACACCGACGAGATCTACCACGGCTACCTGCCCGACGCCCATCCGGGGCTGATCTACGGCTACCGGGTGTACGGTCCCTACGAGCCGGAGAACGGTCATCGTTTCAACCCCAATAAGTTGCTGATCGATCCTTACGCCAAGCAATTGGTCGGTGAACTGAAGTGGTCCGAGGCGCTGTTCGGCTATACCATCGGCCATCCCGACGGCGACCTGAGCTTCGATGAGCGCGACAGCGCCCCCTTCGTGCCCAAGTGCAAGGTCATCGACCCGGCCTACACCTGGGGTCGCGACCGGCGTGTGCAGATACCCTGGGAACGTACCATTTTCTACGAAGCGCATATCCGCGGCATCAGCATGCGTCACCCGGCCGTCCCGGAGAACAACCGTGGCACCTTCGCTGGCTTGATGAACGATGAACTGCTCAAGCACATCAAGGATTTGGGCGTATCGTCCATCGAGCTGCTGCCGATCCATGCTTTCGTCAACGACCAGCACCTGCTGCACAAGGGCCTGAACAACTACTGGGGCTACAACAGC
>JAEWGL010000154.1 GCA_023388335.1 Pseudomonadota bacterium
CGTCGCTCTTGGCCCTCACCCTAACCCTCTCCCAAAGGGAGAGGGGACCGATTGCGGTGTTATATCGATCGCGTCCGTTTGAGCTGCAACGCAATCGGGAGAGGACTGGGGTGAGGGCGGCAGGCGCTGCAGTTCATCCGCACACCATGCCGCCCTTGGTCCTCATCCTAACCCTCTCCCAGAGGGAGAGGGGACTGATCGAGGTGTTCTGTCGTTCGAGTCCATACCCCGGAGCGATCCTTGCTCCGAAGTTGAGGGCTCACTGAGCGCGGGTCACGCGCCACACGGTATTGGCCAGATCGTCCGCGATGATCAGGGCGCCGCGTGGGTCGACAGTGACCCCCACAGGACGGCCGCGGGTTTTCCCATTGGCGTCACGGAAGCCCGTGGCGAAGTCAACCGGCTCCCCTGCAGGACGACCGTTGCTGAACGGTACGAAGATCACCTTGTACCCCACCGGGGGCTCGCGGTTCCAGCTGCCGTGCTCGCCGACGAACACGCCGTCGGCATACTTCTCGCCCATGGCCGGTAGGGAAAAGTCGACCCCAAGCGCGGCAACGTGCGATCCCAGGCTGTAGTCCGGTTTGATGGCCGCGGCCACTTTAGCCGGGTTCTCCGGCTGCGCGCGGCGGTCGACGTTCTGGCCCCAATAGCTGTAAGGCCAGCCGTAGAACTCGCCCTCGCGCACCGAGGTCAAGTAATCGGGGACCAGGTCAGGACCGAGCTCGTCACGCTCGTTGACCACCGCCCACAATTGCCCGGAGCCAGGCTGCATCGCCAGTGCCGTCGGGTTGCGCAGGCCGGTTGCATAAGGCCTGTGCGCGCCGGTCTGAGCGTCGATCTGCCAAACCATCGCCCGATCGATCTCGACCTCCATGCCTCGCTCAGTGATGTTGCTGTTCGAGCCGATCCCGACATACAGGAAGCGTCCGTCAGGGCTGACGGTCAGCGACTTGGTCCAATGGTGATTGATCTCTGACGGCAGGTCGGTGACCTTGGTCGGCGCGCCGCTGGCCTTGGTCTGGCCTTCTTCATAGTCGAAGCGCACCAGGGCGTCCTGATTGGCCACGTACAGCTTGCCATCGGCAAAGGCCAGGCCATACGGGGCGTTGAGGTTTTCGGCGAAGACCGTCTGCATCTCATAGGTGCCGTCACCGTCAGCGTCGCGCAGCAAGGTCAGGCGATTGCCGCCTTTGACCTTGGTATTGCCCTGTGCCTTGATGGAGCTGGCGATCACGTCCTTGGGCTTGAGTTTGGCGGCGCTGCCGCCACGGCCCTCGGCCACGAGAATGTCGCCATTGGGCAGCACGAGGGTCTGGCGTGGGATCTTCAGGTCGGTCGCGATCGCCGTGACGTTGTAGCCCTGGGGAACCGTGGGCTTCTGATCGCCCCATTCCACAGGCTCGGCAATCTTCATGCTGGGCAACAGGCTGCGTTGCGGTTCCGGCATCTTCGGGTCCAGGCCGCGCGCTTGCGTGCTGTCCGCTTCGCCGCCGCAAGCGCTCAACAGCAGCGCCATGCTCAAGGCGGTCAGTGGGATCGAATGTCTCATTGCACACCCTCCGAACGCAGGTTGGTGAAGCCGATCCAGGCCGTGACGAGGCTCAACAGGGTCACGATCACTGACAGCACCAGCCCAGCAGGCATTACTGCCCACGCATCTTTCGCGTGCTCGAAGGCATTGACCAAGCCCAGCACCCACGTGACCAGCAGCATCAGGAAGTACCACACGGGTCGCCCTGCCTTGCGGTCCGCCCGAAGCAGATTCACTAGCGCGAACAACAGCGCCAGCCCGCAGAACACCAGCCCTCCGGCAATCAGCCAGGACGCGAAGTTGCTCCACTGGATCTGGTAGGTCTGAAAGTAGGCGATATCATTGAACAACGCCCCAAGAAACAGGGCAACGGTTCCGCCAAGCAGAATCGCGTGAAGCGGGCCTGGCGTGCAGCGGTAGGGGGGGTGGGTGGTAACGGTCACGGCGGCTCCTTATCGTGTGGCGACCCCTTGCCTGGCGCGCAGTACGGATGCACTGGTCCGTCAGGATCGCGATGACTTCGCATAGGAAAGGATCATGCCGGTGGGGCGTTAGTTCACCATGTTTGGGTCGAAACATCCGAAAAGAGCCATGCAAGCCCAAGGCGCGTGTGCACAGATCGCCATTGCTGGCTGCCAGCATGCGGGTCGATGCATTGCAATCCGGTGGAGTTTGTCTACCACGTTTAACAGCTGTTTGATTTCAATAAATGTCTCAAATGTTCAGACTTTCTTTATTCCCTGTAGTCCATTCCCCAAACATACTCTTACCGCTCTTAAGCCGTTGCAGTGGTCTTCTCACCGGTCTAGTCTCGCCCGGTCGTTGCTCATCAATGCCCGGTGTTGACAGGCCGTGTTCGACAACTGAATCGCGTGCATCCCTCATGGTGGCTGTGCGTGGGGCACCTTCGTGAGCGCCGAGTTCCAGTGTCCTCGGCCTGTCAACCCGCGTACAGCTGCCACCTTCTTGTTTGACAGCAGGTCAGTGGCAGCCCCTTCCGACACTGGGGTTGACCATGCTGAAGATCGTTCCGGCTCCACCGGGATTTGCCCATGAAATCCCCCATACACTCGAAGACAGACTGATTCAGGCATTCCGAATGCTTAGCCTGTGCACTAACCGTCGCGCAGCAGGCGGTGTTGTTGCACCCCATCCCAGGTGGGCAAATACTGACCTTGACGACAATGCACGAGATCGAAGCTGCGCGAGCATTGGTCGAGGCCGCATTGAGTCAAGTGCAGACGAAACACTGATGAGGATAAAGAGGCCGGGTGTCCATTGTCGGCATGTGACCCTCCGCGCGGCGCTCGATCTCAAGGGCACCGCAAGAACCAAGACAAGCACCTGCTTTGAACCGGTACACCGACTTCGGGACGGATAAATATTTCCTGATCGCCTCCACCAACAAGCATTCTTCCGCGGCGCACGCAGCTGGCTCCATCGGTCATGGGTCTGGCCTACACTTCACTCTCCACCGCCCCCCTTGCGCAAACAGGAAGGTCTGCCATGAACGTGATTCAAGCAGGTGCTGCGATCCTCGTGTTGGCTGTCGCCGGTTGTGCTTCGACCTCAATCAATGAACCTCCCCCTTTGCCCCCTGGGGCAGCGGCGCTGGATGACGCCCAAGCCCGCGATGCCTTGGTGGGCAAGACGTTTTCTGGAACGTCGCGCAAAGGACATCCCTATACCATCAGTTTCCGCGCCAATGGCACTGACGTATTCACCATGCCGCCCGCGGCTCCAGAAACCGAGCACTGGACGATGACCAATGGACTTCTTTGTATCGATATGAAATCGCTGCCGAAGGAATGCAGCAGAGTCAATGTGATGAACAACCAGTACTGGCTGGTCGATCCTTCCAGCGGCAAAGTCAATAACCATCTCAAGCTCATCGGTGACGGTAGTTAACAGGCCGCTAGGAGGCGGCGACAATCAAGGGTAAACACGCCATTGCTCGTTCGGGCGGACTCACCAATGGTCATCGCAACTGAACCTTGGCGGCGGGCCATCAGCCTACTTGGAGGATCAACCCGCCAAGGAGCACCTGTCATGAGCGACCAGAACCACGATCATACTCGCCGCCGCATCCTGCAGGGCGCTGCCCTGGTGACCGCCGCCGGCCTTGCCGCACCGGCCATGGCCCAGGCCTCGCGAGAGGGGGCGGTGCCCACGCCACTGCAGAGCCCGCAGCAAGGTTTTCCCAAGCCACCGTTCAGTCCCCAGACCCAGCCCTGGCCAGGCCTGGCCGGCAAGATGGAACCCAGGCCAGACCATGGCGAGACCCGTTACAAGGGCAGCAACCGGCTGCTCGGCCGCAAGGCCTTGATCACGGGCGGTGACTCGGGTCTGGGCCGCGCCGTGGCGATAGCCTACGCGCGGGAGGGCGCCGACGTGGCGATCAACTACCTGCCCGCCGAGGAAGAGGATGCCCGCGAAGTGATCAAGCTGATCAAGGATGCCGGTCGCAACGCGGTGGCCATTCCTGGCGACCTGCGCGATGCCGGGTTCTGTCGTGACCTGGTGGCCAAGGCCGTGCAGCAACTGGGTGGGCTGGACATCCTGGTCAACAATGCCGCCCGCCAGCAAAGCCATGACTCGCTGCTGGATATCAGTGACGAGCAGTTCGACTGGACCCTCAAGACCAATCTCTATGCGCTGTTCTGGGTGACCAAGGCCGCCATCCCGCATCTGCCAGAAGGCGCGGCGATCATCAATACCGCCTCGGTGAATGCCTACGACCCGAGCGAGAACCTGATCGACTATGCGCTGACCAAGGCGGGCATCGCCAATTTCAGCAAGGGTCTGGCCAAGCAGCTGGCCGACAAGGGCATCCGCGTCAACGCCGTGGCCCCGGGTCCGTTCTGGACCCCGCTGCAGGTCACCGGTGGGCAGACCCAGGAAAAGCTCAAGGCCTTTGGCGGCGACACACCGCTCAAGCGCCCGGGGCAGCCGGTGGAAATTGCGCCCTTGTATGTACAACTGGCTTCCACCGAGGCCAGCTACGTCACAGGCCAGGTATTCGGCGCCTCAGGTGGCAAAGGCCAGCCTTGAATATGCTGCGTCGGGCTCGCCTGGCCAGTCCTTTGGTCTGTTCGATGGCACCGATGCGGCAGGGATCGACCCAATCATGGGTAAGCGGTCCATTGGAGAGGAATCATGAACAAGCTCATTAGCCTCGGTTTGGCCTGCGCATTCGCCGCAGGCATGCCCGCGGTCGCGTTCAGCGCTGGAAACACCACCGATCAGGACACCCAGCGCTCCGCGCCGATGCAAGACGTCCCTTCGCTCGACCAGGACAGAGTGCCTCCGGTCGACAGACAGTCACCCCCTGACAGCACGGATGGCGCCATCGATACACAGTCCGAGCAGCGCAAGGAGATCATGGACAAGCGCAACTCATCAGGCGGCACGGCGTTGCCTGGCGACAATAAGGGGGACGGGGGCGGCGATGACAGCGAGGATGGCGACTCTATGCCATGACACGACTGACGCCTTTAGCCTTACCGCTCGGGGTTGATGAACCGTGCCCTGGCGGATGCCTGCAAAAATGCCTCGTCGATCAGGCTAGGCCGGCAGGCTCTGCGCCATAGCTGCGCGCGGAGTCTGCCCAGCGGGCTGACCTACAGGGCCGGCTCGACACCTTCGACTATGCTCTTCTGTAACATCTAGATACACAATACTGCCAGCCAACCCAACAGGTGATGCCATGCAGATCCTTCATCCGCAAGTACGTTATCGGCCCTACACGTCGGCATCTGGAGGCTGGGGGTCTGCGAACTCGGTCATGAAGATCCTCTGGCGCGAACAAGCCTTGGCCAAGGCGCCAGCAGCGCTGATGCGCCAGAACAAGCCCAAGGGGTTTGCCTGCGTCAGTTGTGCCTGGGCCAAACCCGGCCACCCCCATGCCCTGGAGTTCTGCGAAAACGGCGCCAAGGCCACGGCCTGGGAACTGACCTCGTTCAGGACCGGCCCCGAGTTCTTCCAGCGCTTTAGCCTCAGCGAGCTGCGTACCTGGAGCGACTACGACCTGGAGCAGCATGGGCGCCTGACCCATCCCCTGCGCTACGACCCGACCAGCGACCGCTACCAGGCTACCAGCTGGGAGCAGGCCTATCGCGAGATCGGCGCCGAGCTGCGCGCCCTTGAGCCGGATGAGGTGGTGTTCTACGCCTCTGGCCGCGCCTCGCTGGAAGCTTCTTTCGCTTATCAGTTGCTGGCCCGTGCCTACGGCACGAACAACCTGCCCGACAGTTCCAACATGTGTCACGAAAGCACGTCGGTCGGCCTTCAGGAGAGCCTCGGCGTCCCGGTGGGGACGGTGACCCTGGCGGATTTCGAACAGACCGACTGCATCTTCTTCTTCGGCCAGAACGTCGGCAGCAACAGCCCGCGAATGCTTCATCCGTTGCAGGAAGCGCGCAGGCGTGACGTGCCGATCATCACCTTCAACCCAATTCGTGAGCGCGGGCTTGAGCGTTTCGTCAATCCGCAATCTCCACCAGAGATGCTCGGTCCGCACTCGACGGTGATCAGCACGCAGTACCACCAGGTCGCTATCGGGGGCGATACCGCGGCCATCATGGGCCTTGCCAAGGCATTGCTGGCGATGGAGCAGGCCGCGGTGGCCCAAGGCAAGCCGGCGATTCTCGACCACGGGTTCATCGCGCAGCACACCCAGGGCTTTGAGACCTTCCTGGCCGAGGTGGAGCGTCACCCATGGGCAGCGATAGAGCGCCGGTCTGGCCTGGGGCGTAGCGCGCTGGAGGCGGCCGCCACGGTGTATGCCGCCAGCCAGCGGGTGATGGTGATCTACGGCATGGGCATGACCCAGCACAGGCATGGCGTGGAAAACGTGCAGATGCTGGTCAATCTGTTGCTGCTGCGCGGCAACATCGGCAAGCCGGGCGCCGGCATCTGCCCAGTGCGCGGGCATTCCAACGTGCAGGGCCAACGCACGGTCGGCATCACCGAAGATCCGCAGAAGGTGCCCGTGGACAAGATCCAGGCATTGTTCGGTTTCCAGGTGCCCGAGCGCAAGGGCCTGGCCACGGTGGATGCCTGCGAGGGCATGCTCGATGGCAGTGTCAGGGGCTTCATTGCCTTGGGCGGCAATTTCCTGCGCGCCGTGCCGGACACCCACCGCATGGAACCGGCCTGGTCGAACCTGGCGCTCAATGTGCAGGTGGCGACCAAGCTCAATCGCAGTCACCTGCTGCCCGGCAAGCAGGCCTGGCTATTGCCCTGCCTGGGACGGATCGAGATCGATCGCCAGGAGGGCGCTGAACAGGCCTACAGCACGGAGGACAGCACTGGCTGTATCACCGGCTGGAAGGGCACCAGCGAGCCGGCCGGCGAACATTTGCGCTCCGAAGTGGCGATTATCGCCGGCTTGGCCGAAGCGACGCTTGGCGGCACGGTGCGCATTGCGTGGGATGCGTGGCGTCGCGACTATGCGCTGATCCGGGAAGCCATCAGCCAGGTTTATCCCGACATTTTCCATGACATGGAAACCCGCATGTGGGAACCCGGCGGCTTCCATCGGCCGGTGGCGGCCAGCCAGCGGCAATGGCAGACGCCGTCGGCCAAGGCACAGTTCGTCACCCCGGCTCAGCTGGACGAAGATGATGATGTCTCACCGAGCGAGGATGACCGCCAGGTCCTGCAATTGATGACGCTGCGCAGCAACGATCAATTCAATACCACCGTCTATGGCTACGATGATCGTTTTCGCGGGGTGCGCGGCACCCGTAGCGTGGTGTTCCTCAACCGAAACGACGTCATCCGGCTGGGCATGGCGGCGGGTGATTGGGTAAGGCTGCGTACCGCCGTCGAGACCGACGTCAGGCGCGAGGTGGGCCCGCTGCAGATCATTGCCTACGACATCCCGGAAGGGTGCGCGGCGGCCTATTACCCCGAATGCAATCCATTGGTCCCGTTGTGGCATCACGCGCAACGTAGCAAGGTCCCGGCTGCCAAGTCGGTGCCGATCACCCTGCACAAGGCCAGCCCGTCGGCGGCGGACCTTGCCCATGCGCTGCCCGCCTCAGACCAGGCTGTTTGAACTGGGCAGCCGGGCCTGGGTGGGTGTCGGTCTGGATAGCTCAAGGTTCGGGGCAGCACGCCGCGGCCGAGCCCTGTGGCGCCTGGCCTGCAAGGTGCTTCAATACCTCACTTCAACCCCCACATACGCGCCAATGCCGTCCCCGGGATACAGCGACGCGGTGTCGTCACCAGCTGCGTTGTACTGCGGGGTGACGGCAGTGACGTAGGCCTTGTTGGCGAGGTTCTTCAGGTCGAGCGAGACCTTCCAGTCGCCCTTGGGTGCTTCGTAGCCGACGTTGGCGCTCCACACGGTATAGGAAGGGGCGTAGAAGGTGTTGGCGTAGTCGACGGCGGTACGCGAAGCGGACTGCACGTTCACCCCGGTGTAGAAGCCGCTGTGGTGCTGGTACTGCAATTCGCCCTGGTAGACATGCTTGGGAATGCCCGGCAGCTGGTTGTCGCCGAAAGCGTCGTCGTCGCGGTAGTGGAAGTCGTTGTAGGTGTACACCTGACGCCAGCGCAGCAGGTCGCCCTGGGGGTTTTCCCAGAGGCGGGTATTAAGGCCGGCCTCGACACCCTGGTGAATGGTCGGCGAAGCATTGAAGGCGCCGGTCACCGCGGCGGCGGTGGGGGTGGCAGCGATCAGTTGGACGTTCAGCAGTTCGTCGTGGATCCACGAGCGGTACAGCGCCACGCTGCCGTCGAAGATGCCCTGAGATCCCTTGATGCCGATCTCGAAGGTGTTGGCCTTCTGTTCCACCAGCGGGCGGATGTACGGGGTGGTCGGACCGGAGCCGGAATACTCCCAGGAGGCAGGCGGGTCGATGGAGCGGCTGAAGTTGGCGAACGCCTGCAACTGCGGGGTGAACGCGTAGCGCAGGCCGATGCGCGGGGCCACGCTCCAGTTGTCGTAGTCCTCACGGGTGGGGAAGGTCGTGGTGTTGGGGTTTACCGCGTAGTCGATGTTGGTCTTGCGCCGCACATTGACGAAGGACACGCCACTGGTCAGCCATAGACCGTCGACCAGGTTGAGGTCGTTGCCCAGGGCGATGGTGCGGTCGAAGGAGTCCTTGTAGTCGATCTGCTTGAGTGGCACTTTCGCGGCGGTGGTCGAGTTGACCTCGCCGCGCAGGTGCTGGGTCGAGGTGAAGGCGATGCTGCTGCGGCTCTCAAGGCCGAACCAGCTGTCGATGCGGTCGTAGCCCAGCAGCAGGTTGAGGTCGTGCCAGTCCCAGTAGCTGGGGTTGCTGGGGCTGTTCGGGCTGTTGTTATGGGCGTAGTCGTGATACGCCACGCCGAAGGTCAGGCGGGCGTCGTCATCGAAGGTGTAGGTGGTCTTGCTGCCCAGCCACAGGCTCCCGGGGCGGCGGCTGCCGGCACCGCTCGACTCGGCGGTGGCACTGGCGCGGCGCGGGTGGTGCTTGACCGCCTCAAGTGTGGTGGCGCTGGGATCGTTGTGGTACTCGTCGCGGTAGCGCAGCATCAGCCGGGTCTCGAGCTTGGGACTGAAGCGGTAGCCGAGGTTGGCGACCACGCCCTGGCTCTTGGACAGGCTGTAGTCGCGGTAGCCCTCATTACGGAAGTTGTCGACATTGATGTAGTAATCCAGGGCGTCTTGCACGCCGCCGACGCTCAGTGTCTGCTTCTGATAGCCGTAGCTGCCGGCCTCGGCGCGCAGGCGCAGGCCCGGCGCGGTATAGCCGCTGTGGTTGACGAAATTCACCGCGCCCCCAAGGGTCAGCGCCCCATACTGGAAGGCGTTGGCGCCGCGCAGGATCTCGGTGTAGTTGACCCCGGAGGCGTTGAGAAACTCGTAGGGTGTGCCGCCCGGGCCGGTGATCGGCAGGCCGTCGAAGAGAAACTTGATGCCTTCGCGGAAATAGCCCGGCGAGGTGTTGGCGCCGGAGCCGCGGATGGAGATCTTCGCCGCGTCGTTGCCGCCGGTGGATTGCACGAACACGCCAGGCTGGTAGCCGAGGGTGTCCTGCAGGTTGGCGGTGCGGCCCTTGGCGACTTCCTCGCTGTCGACCACGCTGGTGCCCCCCGGCACCTCGTTCAGCTGGCTCCTGGCACTTTGCGCGGCGGTCTGGCGCGCGCCCTGGACGGTGACCGTGCCCAGGGTCGGGTCGTTGTCAGCGGCGGCTGAGGCCCCGCCCAGCAAGGCGCCGCCCAGGCCCATGGCCAGGGTGGCGTGGCGGATGGCCAGGCGCAATCGGTCCTGTTGTGTCGCGTGCATCGATGATTCCCCTAAATGTCTTCACGTCATGATCCTCGGCGTTCTATGGGCATAGTCAGGCCAGCGTAGAGGGGCAGAGCAGGTTCCATGCCAGGGCTGAAAGGGGTGAAAGATGCGGGCTTTATCCGGCTGTGGATTAGCGATTCCAGGCTCGCCGCCACCCCTGTAGGAGCTGGCTTGCCTGCGATGGGGCGCGCAGCGGCCCTATTACGGACTACTCTGACTTCCCTGATCTAACTTGATTGAAATGTCATCTGTAATTCGAACTTTCTGTTGTTCCGATGTTGCGCTATGAACAGTGCGGGTTATATGCAAATTACTTATTCAAAGCCTGCCTCAGGCAAGCGCTATTTCGCGTTCTAGAGCCATTCCGTTCACGCTGTTGCCCTGCAAACACTCCCTGAACACTTTGTATCGCACAGCAACTCGCACACTTTGTTAAGCCCGCATAAATACGCGCTAAAAGCACTGGCACGACAACTGCAAGTATTTCCCGCAACAACTTTCGGTGTTGTTCGATTTAGTGGCTGATTGGTCACCCGGACAGCGACCAATTAACTGGGGAGTACTTGCAGTGCGTGCATTCGTTCGAACGCCCGGGCGTTATCTGCCCACCGCCGCCACGGCGGCCAGCCTGCCAATTCTGCTGGCCATCCTCGGCCAGCATGCCCAGGCAGCCGATGAGCCCACCACCGCCCTGGGCAAGGTCACCGTCACCGGCCAGGCCGCGAGCGGCGCGCAGAAGGATCAGAAACGCCTGGAGAAGGTGGCCGGCAACACCGCCGTGGTCGACAATCGCCAGGTCGAGCAGGGCCGGGCGGCCAACGCCGAAGACGTGCTCGCCTTGCAGCCAGGCGTATTCGCCCAGGCCACCAGCGGCAGCGGCGCGAACAAGATCTCCATCCGGGGCTCGGGCCTGAACACCTTCTACCAAGGCTACGTACTGGGCACCAAGTTCCTCTTCGACGGCCTGCCGATCACCGGCCCCGGCGGTACCCAGGAAGACTTCCTCGACATGCAGGCGGTGGACCACACCGAGGTGCTCTACGGTGCCAACGCCTCCGAGTATGCCGCGCTGTCGCTGGGCGGGGCGATCAACTTCGTCAGCAAGACCGGCCGCACCGACCCGGGCAACTACGCGCGCCTGGAGCTCGGCAGCTACGGCTACCGCAAGCAACAGCTGAGCACCGGCGGGGTGGTCGGCGACAGCGACTACTACATCAACCTGCAGCACAACGAGCGCGATGGCTACCAGGACCATGCCAGCAACGAGGCCCGCGGCCTGGCGGCCAACTTCGGCCATGTATTCAGTCCCAAGCTTCAGACGCGCTTGTTCGTCAAGTACCGCGAAGAGCAGCTCACCAACGGCAATACCCTGACCCGCCAGCAGCTCAAGCACGACCCGCGCAGCAACCGGGTACCCACTGGACGGCGCAAGGACGGCACTACCTTCCTGGCCAACAAGACCACCTACACCTTCGATGATGGCAACAGGCTTGAAGTGGGCGCGGCCTACAACAACTACCCGCTGCTCAACGGCTGGCGTTACGCCGTGGCGCCGCAGGACTGGCGCTCCAAGGACATCAACCTGACCCTGCGCTATTTTCGCACCGGCGACAGCTTCTTCGGCCTGCCCAGCGACAGCAGCATCATCTTCAGCAATACCCGCGCGTACCTTGCCGACGTCAAGTCGCACAGCGCCGCCACCGGGGCCAAGATCCAGGAAACCAACTACACCGGTTCGCGCGATACGGTGCTGAGCCTTGGCAACGAACTGCAACTGAGCGACCGCCTATGGCTGTCCTCGGGCCTGTCGTTCATCAACATCAAGCGCAAGGCCGAGATCGAGTCCAGCACCGGCGTCAACACCAGCCAGTTCCCCGACAGCGTCGAATACACCGAGAACGACATTGCCCCGCGCATCGGCCTGCGCTATCAGTTGACGCCGGCGTTCACGCTGTTCGGCAACGTCAGCCGCAGCGTCGATCCACCCGTCACCTGGCAGCTGGGCAGCACCGGCACGCCGTACCTGTATGACAACCGTCCGCAGAAGGCGAACACCTTCGAGGTCGGTATCCGCGGCAGCCACGGCATCTTCGACGGCAGCCTGACCCTGTACCGCTCCTGGGTGCAGAAAGAGCTGCTGACCGTGGTGGTGCAGCAGGCCACCGCCACCCAGGACCAGATCACCGCGACCTCCAACGCCAGCCCGACCCTGCACCAAGGCATCGAGGCGGGCCTGAGCGCGTTGCTCTGGGCCGGTGACAACGGCGACACCCTGGACCTGCGCCAGGCCTACACCCTCAACGATTTCCACTACCGCGACGACGATACCTTCGGCGGCAACGAACTGCCGAGCTTGCCGCGCCACGTCTACCAGGCCGAGCTTGCCTACCGCCAGCAGAGCGGCTTCTACGCCTCGCTCAACGTGCGCGCCGCCTCGAGCTACTACATCGACTACGCCAACACCTGGCAGGCCCCTTCGTACGTCCTGTGGGGCGCCAAGGTCGGCTACCAGGCGCCGAGCAACAAGTGGGAAGTGTTCGCCGACCTGCGCAACCTCACCGACCAGCGCTACGCGACCGCCGCCAATACCGCCTACAACGCCAACGGCCAGGATTCGGCGAACTTCTACCCGGGGGATGCCTTCACGGTGACCACCGGCGTGGCCTTGCGTTTCTGATGGCCAGGGGAGAGGGACTTCGATGAACCGACATCACCTCGCGGCACTCTGCGGCGCCTGCCTGCTGGCGCTGGCCGGCTGTTCGCCAGCCACACCGACCCCACCATCCAAGGCCGCGGCTGTGGGCGAGGCGGTGTCCAGTCAGGACGGCGTGCTGCGCTACCCGGTCAGCGACTTCGTCGAACAGGGCGAAGGCCTCCGCGGCGGCACCTTGCGCGTGTCGGCCGCCAGCGATGCCGGCAGCTTCGATATCCACGCCCTGTCCCACGGCAATATCCAGTGGCTGGGGCGTATTCTCTTCGACTGCCTGGTGTACCAGGCCGGCGACGGCACCCTGACCCCCTGGCTGGCGAAAAGCTGGGACATCAGCGTCGACGGCAAGACCTACACCTTCCACTTGCGCGACGACGTCACCTTCAGCGACGGCGAGCGCTTCAACGCCGAAGCGGTGCGGGTCAATCTCGAGCACATGCGCGATCCGGCGACCAAGTCGCCACTGGCCGCGGCCTATATCGCGCCGTACCTCAAGGGTCGGGTCGTGGACCAGTACACCTTCGAGGCGACCCTGCGCGAACCCTACGCGCCATTCCTCGACGTGCTGTCGCAGTCGTGGCTGGGCATGATCTCACCGCGGCAGATCCGCGAAGCGCCACGCAGCATCGCCAGTCGCCCGATTGGCAGCGGGCCGTTCGTGCTCGAGCGCTATGTGCGCGACCAGGGCGCCAGCTTCGAGCGGCGTCCCGCCTATCACTGGGCACCGCCCGCCACGGCCCATCACGGCGAGGCCTACCTGCAACGCATCGAGCTGAGCTATGTGCCCGAGGCTATGATCCGCTACACCTCGCTGGAGTCGGGGCGCAGCGACATGGCCCTGGATGCCCCGGCGCAGAACGCCGCGTCCATCCGTGGCAACCCCGACCTGGTGCTGCGCAGCCGCATCCGCAAGGGCAACCCGAGCCGCAGCATCACCTTCAACCTCGAGCGCCCGCCATTCGACGATGTGCGCGTGCGCAAGGCTGTCGCCCAGGCCATCGATCGCGACGGCCTGGCCTGGATTTCCGGCTTCGGCGAGTACCTGGCCAAGGGCGACTTTCTCGCGGTCAACACCCGTGACTACGATCCCATCGCCCGGGACGCGCTGGTCTTCGACCCGGCCGCGGCCAACCGCCTGCTCGACCAGGCCGGCTGGACTGACCGTGACGCCGAAGGTTTCCGCACGCGCAATGGCAAGCGCCTGCAGGCGACGCTGCTGACTTACGACAACCCGGCATTCCCGGCCAACGTCTCAGTGGCGGTGCAGGCGGACCTGCGCAAGATCGGTTTCGACCTGCCCATCGAGCTGCTGCCCATCACCCGCGTCAGCGAGCTGCGCTATGCCGGCCAATTCGACGCCATCGGCGGCGGCTACTGGCACACCAACACCCCGGACGGGCTGTTCATTCTCTACCACAGCCAGGCCATTCCCAGCGGCAAGCTGATCGGCCAGAACGTCGGGCGCTTGCGCGATGACGCCCTTGATCGCCTGCTCGGCGAGGCGCGGCGCAGCACCGACCCGGCGCGACGCCAACAGCTCTACCGCCAGGCTCAGCAGCGCCTGGGCGAAGTCATTCCGGCGGTGCCATCGGTAGAGAGCCAGATGCTGGTGGCCTACCGCAAGGCCGTCGGCGGGGTGCTGTTCGATGGCTCGCACAACGTCCCGCTGTTCACCAGCGTCTGGCTGGCCAAGGAGCAACCATGAAACTGATCGCAATCCTCCTGCGCCGCCTGCGCGACGGTCTGCTGGTGCTCTGGGCCGCCGCCAGCCTGACCTTCCTGGCGGTGAACAACAGCGGTGGCGACACGGCCTTGGCCATCCTCGGCGGCCCGGATGCCTTGCCCACCCCTGAACTGCTTGCCCAGGTGCGCGCCGAGTATGGTCTGGACCAACCTTTGCTGGTGCAGTACGGCCGCTACCTGGCGCGCCTGGCCCAGGGCAATCTGGGCGAGTCCTACCGCTTGCGCATCCCGGTTACCCAGGCGATTGCCGAGCAACTGGGCGCGACCCTGGCACTGGCGTTGAGCGCGGCCCTGCTGGCGGTGGGCATCGCGCTGGCATCGGCGTTGCTCACCGCCAATTGCGGTCGTCGGGTGCGTTCGCTGGTGTCTGGCACGGAACTGGTGCTGTCGTCTGCGCCGAGCTTTGTGATCGGCACCCTGCTGTTGCTGGTGTTCGCCTTCCAGTTCCACCTATTGCCGCCGTCTGGCTCCAGCGGCTGGCAGTCGCTGGTGCTGCCAACCCTGGCCCTAGCCCTGCCGGTGGCGGCGGTGCTCGCCCAGGTGCTGCGCCACTCGCTGGAAAGCGTGCTCGAGCAACCTTTCATCACCCAGGCCCGTGCCCGCGGCATGTCCGACGCCGGGGTACGCCTGCGCCATGCCTTGCGCCACGCCCTGGTGCCGCTGGTGACCCTGGCCGGCTTCGTCTTCGCCAGCCTGCTCGGTGGCGCGGTGGTGGTCGAGCTGCTGTTCGGCCGCCAGGGCATCGGCCGGTTGATGCTCGACGCCACCGCCAACAAGGACGTGCCGCTGGTGCTGGGTGTGACCCTGCTGGCCGCCGCCATCTACGTGCTGGTGAACCTGCTGGTCGATGTGCTCAACCAGCGGATCGACCCGCGCACCGCCATCTCCTGAATCCGACTGCAAGGAACCGTCATGAGTCTTGAACCTGAATTGCCTGTCACCGACGCCGAGCTGGACGCGCGCTTCGACCCGGTGTTCACGCGTATCGCCGCCGGCGCCGTCGAGCGTGAGCAGCAGCGCCAGCTGGCCTTCGAACCTGTGGCCTGGCTGCGCGAGGCGGGCTTCGGCGCGCTACGGGTGCCGCGTCGTCACGGCGGCCTGGGCGCCAGTCTGCCGCAGCTGCTGCGCCTGCTGGTACGCCTGGGCGAGGCTGATTCCAACCTGCCGCAGATCCTGCGGGCGCATTTCGGCTTCGTCGAGGGACGTCTGGCGGCGCGTGACGAAGCGTCCCAAGACTACTGGTTCGCCAAGGTCGCCGCCGGCGAGCTGTGGGGCGCGGCCATGGCCGAACGCACGGACAGCACCGGCAATACCGTCAGCCTGATACCCACCGGTGCCGAGGACGGCGAGGCGGATTTCCGCCTGGACGGGCAGAAGTACTACTGCACCGGCACCCTCTATGCCGACTGGGTCGCGGCGGTGGCGGCCGATGGCGACGACTTCGTCAGCCTGGCGGTGCCGACCCGGGCGCCGGGCGTCGAGGTGGTGGACGACTGGGACGGCTTCGGCCAACGCCTGACCGGCAGCGGCACCACCCGCTTCAGCGCCGTGCCGGTGCCGGCGCGGCATGTGCTGCGCCGCTTTGCCAAGGGGGAGCTGCGCGCCGAGTCGTACCTCACGGCCTTCTACCAGGCCGTGCACCTGGCGACCCTGGCCGGCATCGCCCGGGCCGTGCTCGCCGATGCCGTCGCCTTCGTCCAGGGCCGTACCCGCGCCTTTGGCGTGCCCGGGCAATCGCGCCCGGGCGACGACCCGCTGGTGCAGCGGGTCATCGGCCGCCTGTCGAGCCTGGCGTTCGCCGCCCAGGCCCAGGTCACGGCGGTCGGCCACAGCCTGCAGGGGGTGTACGAGGCCGGGCAGGCTGGCGAAGCCGTCGAACAGCTTTACACCGATGCCGAGATCCACGCCTACCAGGCCCAGCAGATCGTCCTGGCCCAGGTGCTGGAGGCCAGCACCTTGCTCTTCGAGGTCGGCGGTGCATCGGCCACCAGCAGCCAGCGGCGCTTCGACCGGCACTGGCGTAACGCCCGCACGCTCGCTTCGCACAACCCAGCGATCTACCGCGAGCAGGCCCTGGGCAATTATTACCTCAATGGCATCAGCCCCACCGCGGCCTGGCGCGCCCGCCAGGCCGAGGCCGAGCAGGGGCACGGCGCGGGCGACGAAGCCAGCGCGGTCTGAACGGAGAGACACAGATGAGCAAGCAATCGCAGCAGATGAGCCTGGGCATGAACATCCTCGGTTTCGGCGCCCATTCCGGTGCCTGGCGCCAGGGCGATGCGCCGGTGGATGCCTACCTGGACGTCGACTACTACCGCAACATCGCGAAGATTTCCGAGCGCGGCTGCCTGGACGCGATCTTTCTCGCCGATGGCCCGGCGCTCGGCGGCGACCTCGCCAGTCAGCCCGGGGGGCGCCTGGAGCCGACCGTCTTGCTGACCGCCGTGGCCGCCGCCACCGAGCGCATCGGCGTGATCGCCACCGCCTCGAGCACCTACAACGAGCCGTTCAACCTGGCTCGGCGCATCGCCTCGCTGGACCACATCAGCGGCGGTCGCGCGGCCTGGAACGTGGTCACCAACGCCGGTGACGCCGCCGCGCAGAACTTCGGCCTGGCCGGGGCGCCGCTGCACGTGGACCGCTACGGCCGCGCCGAGGAATTCCTCGACGTCACCCTCAAGCTCTGGGACAGCTGGGAAGACGACGCGATCATCGCCGACCGCGCCAGCGGCCGTTTCGCCGATCCGGTCAAGGTCCATACCCTGGACTTCCACGGCAAGCACTTTTCGGTCAAGGGCCCACTGAACCTGCCGCGCTCGCCCCAGGGCCGACCGGTGCTGGTCCAGGCTGGCTCGTCCGAAGGCGGCAAGGCCCTGGGTTCACGCTATGCCGACGCCATCTTCACCACCCAGACCACCTTGCCCGACGGCCAGGCGTTCTACCGCGAGATGAAGCAGCGCGCCCGCGCCTGGGGCCGCAACCCCGAGCACCTGAAGATCATGCCCGGCCTGTCGACCGTGATCGGCAGCACCGAGGCCGAGGCCCATGCCCGCTTCGACCAGCTCAACGCCTGGCATGGCGAACATGGCTTGCTGCAGCAGGTGGCCGGACGCATCGGCATCGACGCCCGCGAACTGGACCCCGACGCGCCCTTGCCCTGGGCGCGGATCGGCGCCGTGGCGGATTTCGAGCGCGGCTCCCAGGGCTTTCTCGAAGCCCAGCTGAACCTTGCCCGACGCGAGAACCTGAGTATCCGTCAGCTGTCGCGGCGGATCCTGGTTGGCCACCGGCTGCTGGTCGGCACGCCCGAGCAGGTCGCCCAGACCCTGGCCGAATGGTTCCTGGCCGGTGCCGGGGATGGCTTCAACATCATGCCGGACATGTTTCCGTCGGGAGTGGAGGTGTTCGTCGAGCAGGTCGTGCCGTTGCTGCAGCAGCGCGGGGTATTTCGGCGCGAGTACCAGGGCAAGACGTTACGCGACCACCTGGGGCTGCCTCGGGCCATCAACCAGTACACGCAAGCGGCGCGGTCGTTGGCGGTGTCCGGCCAGTGATCGGGCATTGAACTGAGCAGGGCCGCTTTGCGGCCCATCGCGGCACAAGGCGCGCTCCCACAGAGTGCCGCCGCGCTTGCAGGCCTTGTTCTCTGCGCGCCAGAAAACCAACCCACCGAACGAAGGAACCACACCATGCTCTACCGCCGTCTAGGCCACACCGACCTCGAGATCAGCGCCCTCAGCCTGGGCACCATGACCTGGGGTCACCAGAACACCGAGCAGGACGCCCACCAGCAGCTCGACGCGGCCCTGGCCGCCGGGGTCAACTTCATCGATACCGCCGAGATGTACCCGACGCCGACGCGCGCCGAGACCTGGACCACCACCGAGCGCTACATCGGCAGCTGGCTGGCCGCCCGTGGTCGACGCGACGACCTGGTCCTGGCCAGCAAGATCGCCGGTCCCGCCCGCGACCCGGCAGGCCAGGCGCATATCCGCGATGGCCTGTCGCACCACGACCGACACAACATCGTCGCCGCCCTCGACGCCAGCCTCAAGCGCCTGCGCACCGACTACCTGGACCTCTACCAGCTGCACTGGCCGGACCGCACCACCAACATCTTCGGTGCCCGCGAATACCCCTACGTCGATGACCACCCGCAAAGCGCCGCCATCGAACAGACCCTGGCGGTGCTCGACGAGCAGGTCAAGGCCGGCAAGGTCCGCCATGTCGGCGTGTCCAACGAAACCCCGTGGGGCGTCGCGCGCTTTTTGCGCCACAGCGAGGAGCAGGGCCTGGCGCGCATCGCCAGCATCCAGAACCCCTACAGCCTGCTCAACCGGTTGTACGAGAACGGCCTCTCGGAGTTCAGCCACCGCGACGGCGTCAGCCTGCTGGCCTATTCGCCGCTGGCCTTCGGCGCGCTGACCGGCAAGTACCTCAACGGCGCCAGGCCCGAGGGGGCGCGACTGTCGTCGGTGTACCGCACCTTCAACCGCTACGACAGCCCGGCGGCCAATGAAGCCATCGCCGCCTATGTCGATATCGCCCAGCGCCACGGCATCGCTCCGGCGCAATTGGCGCTGGCTTTCGTCCTGCGCCAGCCCTTCGTGGCGAGCGCCATCACCGGCCAGACCACGTTGGCGCAATTGCAGGAAAACCTCGGTGCCCTGGACGTGCAGCTCAGCGCCCAGGTGCTCGAAGAGATCCAGGCCGTGCACCGGCGCATCCCCAACCCGGCGCCTTGAAGCCAATTCGCCAGGAGATTCGAGCATGACAGCCATCGTCACCGATCCTGCGTTATCTACCCTGGGCAACCTGCGTGCGCGCCCAGTCTTGCGCTGGCGTCCGAGCCGGTCGGGCTTATGGCTGGCCTGGGCAACCCTGGTGCTGGTGCTGCTGGCCGTGGCCGCGCCCGATGGGTTGGCGCCGGCTGACCCGCTGGCCGCCGATGCGCACCTGGCCTATCAGGGGCCGGGGACGCCGTTCTGGCTGGGCAGCGACGAGAACGGCCGCGATGTGCTCAGCCGGCTGATCCACGGCGCGCGGCCGTCGCTGCTGATCGGCCTGGCCGCCACCCTGGTGGGCCTGGGCATCGGCACCTTGCTCGGGCTGCTGGCGGGGCTGGCCCCGGCCTGGCTGGACAACCTGCTGATGCGCGCGGTGGACGTGCTGCTGGCGTTTCCCGATCTGCTGCTGGCCCTGGTGATCATCACCCTGTTCGGCCAGGGCACCAGCAACCTGATCCTGGCGGTGGGCATTGCCGCAGTACCGCGCTACGCCCGGCTGGTTCGCGCGCAGACCTTGGGCATTCGCCACGCAGGCTTCGTCGAGGCGGCCGTCACGCTTGGACGACGGCCGCTGGCGGTGGTGGTCAGCCATGTGCTGCCCAACGCCCTGCAACCGGTGCTGATCCTTGCCTGCATCGGCCTGGGCGGGGCCATTACCGCGGGCGCCGCCTTGAGTTTTCTGGGCTTCGGCGCGCCGCCGCCGGCGGCGGAGTGGGGCGCGATGATGGCTGTCGGTCGCAGCTTCATGGCCAACGCGCCATGGCTGATGGCCTGGCCGGCCGTGGCTATCACCCTGACCGTTATTTCCATCAGCGCCATTGGCCGTGAATGGCTACGGCGCAGCGAGGGCAAACCCCTATGAACCTTTTCGAGCAACATCCACCGCTGGTGGATATCCATAACCTGCGGGTCAGCTTCGCCGGCCAGCCGGTGGTGCGCGGCGTCAGCCTGCGGTTGCACGCCGGGCAATGCCTGGCGCTGGTCGGCGAGTCGGGCTCGGGCAAGAGCGTCACGGCCCGTACCCTGGTCGGCCTGACCGGCCGCGGGGCGGTGGTCGAGGCCGAGCGGCTGGCGTTTGCCGGGCGCGACCTGCGCACCTTGCCCGAAGGCCACTGGCAGCAGCTGCGCGGCGCCCAGATCGGCTTCGTCATGCAGGATGCCCTGGGCTCGCTCGACCCCTTGCGCCGCGTCGGCGCCGAGCTCGAGGAGCCGCTCTGGCTGCACACCGACCTGGGCGCCGAGGCCCGCCGCCTGCGGGTGCTGGAGCTGCTGGCGCAAGTGGGCGTGCCCGAGCCCGAAGTGCGCGCCCGGCAATACCCCTGGCAATTGTCCGGCGGCCTGCGCCAGCGCGCGCTGATCGCCTCGGCGATGGCCTGCCAGCCGCGGCTGTTGATCGCCGACGAACCGACCACGGCCCTGGATGCCACGGTGCAGGCGCAGATCCTGCGGCTGCTGGAACAGCTGCGCGCGCGTGACAACAGCCTGCTGATAGTCAGCCATGACCTGGCGGTGGTGGCGCGGCTGGCCGACTGGGTAGCGGTGATGCGCGCCGGTGAAGTGGTGGAGCAGGGCAGCGCCGAGCAGATCCTCCAGGACCCACGCCATCCCTACACCCAAGGCCTGCTCAGGGCCGCCCGCGCCGTGCACTTCCAGCGCCCGGCAGCGCCGGCCCTGGCGCTGGTGCAGGCCAAGCCCATAGCCACCCCTGGGAGTGCGCCACTGTTGGAGGCCAAGGATCTGGGCAAGGCGTTCGCCGGCCCCGACGGCCAGGCGCGGCAGGTGCTGGACAATGTTTCGCTGCGGCTGCATGCGGGCCAGACCCTTGGCGTGGTCGGCGAATCCGGCTCCGGCAAGAGCACCCTGGGGCGCATCCTGCTGGGGCTGGAGCGGCCGGACCAGGGCAGCGTGTGCCTGGACGGCGAGGACTGGCTGGCGCTCTCGGCCGAGCAACGGCGGCAGGCCCGCCAGGGGATACAGGTGGTGTTCCAGGACCCGCTGGCCTCCTTCGATCCCCGCTACAGCGTGCTGCGCGTGCTCAGCGAGGCGCTGGCCCAGGCCGGCGTGCCGCGGCCGTTGCGGCGCACCGAGGCGGTGGCGTTGCTGGAGCGGGTGCACCTGCCCGCCAGCGTGCTCGACCGCCGTCCGCTGGAGCTGTCCGGCGGGCAGCGCCAACGCATCGCCATCGCCCGCGCGCTGGCCATGAAACCGCGGGTGCTGGTCTGCGACGAGCCGGTGTCTGCCCTCGATGTCACCGTGCAGGCACGCATTCTCGCGTTGCTGGCCGAGCTCAAGGCGGAGCTGAACCTGGCTTGCCTGTTCATTTCCCACGACCTGGGAGTGATCGAGCAGGTCAGCGACCAGGTGCTGGTGATGCAGGGTGGCCGGGTGGTGGAGCAGGGCGCCGCCGCCCAGGTCCTCGGTCAGCCGCGCCACCCCTACACCCACGCCCTGCTCGACGCCGTTCCCACGCTGCCCGCGGCCCGCCCGGCGTGGTTCAACCGTATCGCTGTATGACGCTCAAGGAGAGCGCTGTGCCCAAGCAACTGCACGTCAACTTGTTCGAAATGAACTGTGTCAGCCACATCATGCATGGCCTGTGGGTCCATCCGGACAACAACCGTCACCGCTTCAACGACCTGGACTACTGGATCGAGCTGGCCCAGCTGCTCGAATACGGCACCTTCGATGGGGTCTTCCTGGCCGATGTGGTGGGTGTCTACGACCGCTTTCGCAACGGCCCGCAAACTGCCCTGCGCGAGGGCCTGCAAGTGCCCAGCAACGACCCCTTGCTGCTGGTCCCGGCCATGGCCGCGGTGACCCGCGAGCTGGGCTTTAGCGTGACCTTTTCCACCACTTACGAGCCGCCGTTCACCTTCGCCCGGCGCATGAGCACCCTCGATCACCTGACCAAGGGCCGGGTCGGCTGGAACATCGTCACCTCCTACCTGCCCAATGCCGCGCGCAACTTCGGCCTCGATCAGGAAGTGCCCCACGACCACCGCTACGAGATCGCCGATGAATACCTGGACGTGCTGTACAAGCTCTGGGAAGGGTCCTGGGACGACGACGCGGTGATCCAGGACCGCGAGCGGCGCATCTACACCGACCCGGCCAAGGTGCGCTACATCGACCATGTCGGCGAACACTTCAAGGTCGCCGGCCCGCACCTGTGCCAGCCGTCGCGCCAGCGCACGCCGGTGCTGTTCCAGGCCACCGGCTCGCCCGCGGGCTCGGCCTTCGCCGGGCGCCATGCCGAGGTGGTATTTACCGGCGGCGCCACCCATGAGGACGTGCGCCGCAACATCGCCACCATGCGCCGCAACGCTCAAGCGCAAGGGCGCGACCCGGCGGGGATCAAGTTCATCGTCCAGGCCGGGGTGATCGTCGCGCGCACGGACGAGGCGGTGTCGACCAAGCTCGATACCTACCGACGCCTGGTCAGCGCCGACGGCGCCATGGCCCATGCGCAGCTGGGCATCGATCTGCGCGCCTATCCGGCCCACGAGCGCCTGGCCAACATCATCAAGCGCGGCGACATCGGCTGGGGCGCGCTGAACCGCTTCGACCCCGATACCACTGTCGGCGAGCTGCTGGCCAGCTTCGCCGGGCTGCAGGAAGACCGCTATTTCGTCGCTGGCACGCCGACGGTGGTGGCCGACGCGATCGAGCGCTGGCTGGATGTCGACGGCATCGACGGCATCAACCTGCGCCAGTACCTGTCGTTCGAGACCGCCCGCGACTTCATCGAACTGGTGGTGCCGGAGCTTCGCCGGCGCGGGCGGTTCCGCGAGCGCTACACGCCGGGTGAAACCCTGCGCGAACGGCTGTTCGGGGCTGGCCAGGCACGGCTGCCAGGCACTCATCCCGCGGCGCGCTATCGCGATCCGGGGGCATTGGGCCAGGCGCTGCCGCCCTTGCACTTCCCGGCGGGAGTGGCGTCATGAGCGACCCTGGTGCCCAGGAGGGTTGGGATATCCGCCAGTTGCCCGACACGCCCATGGGCTTCGTCTGGGCCTTCATCCAGCGCTACCGTCTGGCCTATGCCGGTATGCTCGGGCTGCAGATCGTCGCGGTGATCTGCACGGTGCTGGTGCCCTGGGCCCTGGGGCAGATCACCCGGCTGGTCAGCCAGGGGCTGGAGGCGGTCCGCGCGGTCGACCTGCTGGCCTGGCCGCTGGCCGGTTTCGCCGCCTTGCTGGTGCTGGAAATGCTCTGCGTGCGCGGCGCCAGCAGCTTGCATGTGTACACGTTGCCGCGCCAACGCCGGGCCGTGACCCACGCGCTGTTCGCCTACCTGCAGCAGCACTCGCACCGCTACATCACCAGCGAATTCGCCGGGGCCCTGGCCCACCGCATCAGCGAAGTCTCGATCGGTACCACCCAGACCCTGGCAATCCTGGTCTTCGACCTGATCCCGCTGCTGGCGACCCTGGCCCTGGCGGTGCTGCTGCTGGCCACGGCCAATGCCTGGCTGGCGGTGTTCATGGGCGTCTGGGCGGTGGCCTTTCTTGGCCTGTGCTGGTTCCTCGCCCGGCGCAGCCACCCGTTGGCACGGGCCTTCGCCGCGGCGCGCAGTGTCAGTACCGGCAAAGTGGTGGATGCGGTAAGTAACCTCACCAACATCCGCCTGTTCGCCCGCCACCCGTTCGAGCACCAGTACCTGGGGCAATTCCTCGACAACGAAGTGGCCGCCGCCAGCCGCTCACTGGGCTACATGGAGAAGATCCGCTGGTTCCAGAACAGCTGCGGCGTGCTGCTCAAGCTCGGCATCCTGCTCCTGGCGCTATGGCTGTGGCGCCAGGGGCGCATCGATATCGCCACCTTCGTCACTGCTACCAGCCTGTCGCTGATGATCATCACCGACGTGGCCGGCTTGTCGCGGCGGCTGCTGGAATTCTTCGAAGCCACCGGCAACATCGCCAACGGCGTGCGCACCCTGGTACGGCCTCATGAGGTCACCGACGCGCCCGCGGCGAGCGAGCTCAAGGTCAGCCGCGGCGAGGTGCGCTTCGCTGACGTGACCTTCGGCTATCATGCCGGCAGGCCGATCTTCCAGCACCTGGACCTGCACATTCCGGCCGGGCAACGGGTCGGGCTGGTGGGCGCTTCGGGGTCGGGCAAGTCGACCTTGCTCAGCCTCTTGTTGCGCTTGTACGACGTCAATGCCGGGCAGGTGCTGATCGACGGCCAGGACGTGCGCGAGGTGACCCAGCATTCGCTGCATCGCCAGGTCGGGCTGATCCCGCAGGAGCCTGGGCTGTTCCACCGCAGTATTCGCGAGAACATCCATTATGGTTGCCTGGAGGCCGAGGACGACGATCTGCAGGCGGCCATCGAGCGGGCCGGCGCACGTGGCTTTATCGAGGCCATGGAACATGGCTACGACTCGCTGGTGGGTGAGCGCGGGGTCAAGCTGTCCGGTGGCCAGCGCCAGCGTATCGCCATTGCCCGGGTGCTGCTCAAGAACGCGCCGATCCTGGTCATGGACGAAGCCACCTCCAGCCTTGACTCGATCACCGAGCGCTTCATCCAGGACAAGCTCGACGAGATCATGGAAGACAAGACCACCATCGTCGTCGCCCATCGGCTCTCGACCGTCGCCCATCTGGACCGCATCGTGGTGTTCGACAACGGCCGCATCGTCGAGGACGGCACCCATGCCCAGTTGCTCGCGCGGCGCGGGTATTACCACCGGTTGTGGAGTCGGCAGGGGGAGGTGGCCTGACCGGTGCGTACTGGAGTGCCCGTGGCCCTCACCCCAACCCTCTCCCGGAGGGAGAGGGACCTGGCCAGCGATGAGGCCCGCCCAGACCACGCAGTTCCCGGTGTTGGTACAGCAACAGCGCATGGACACTTTGCCTGTCCACCGGCCACCTCACTTCTTGCAAAACCCAGCAAAACCGGGCGTCGCAGACCCGGCACGGCTCCTGCAATAGTCTTGGCAACGCCATCGGCCACTGACATTCGCAGGAGCGATCTTGAACTTCGATACCCGTGCACTCATCCCCTTGTTCGCCGTCACGGCCCTGGCACTGGCGGGTTGCGAACGCGCCCCGCAGACCCAGGCCCACAGCGACCAGCCGGTCTCCGGCGGCACCCTGGTGTACGCCACCGACCGCGAACCCACCTGCCTGGACCCGCATGTCGCGGGGGACATGCCGCAGGTGTTCGTTGCCCAGCAATACCTTGATTCGCTGGTGTCGATGGACAGCAACGGCCAGATCGGTCCCTGGCTGGCGAAAAGCTGGGAAGTCTCGGACGATGGCCTGCGCTACACCTTCCACCTGCGCCACGACGTGCGCTTCACCGACGGCACGCCTCTCAACGCCGCGGCGGTCAAGGCCAACCTCGACCACATGGCCAACCCCAAGACCCAGTCCAGCACCGCCGGTGGCTACATCCGCCAGTACCGCAGCACCGAGGCGCTCGACGACTACACGGCTGTGGTGCATCTGGCCACGCCTTACGCGGCCTTTCTTGAAGTCCTGGCCCAGGGCTTCCTCGGCATCCAGTCGCCCACGGCGCTGACCCGCGGCCGCGACGAGAACTGCGAAAGCCCGGTGGGCAGCGGCCCGTTCAAGGTGGTGCGCTGGGAGCGCCAGAACCAGGTGGTATTGGCGCGCAATCCCGACTACAACTGGGCGCCGCCCACTGCCAAGCACCAGGGGCCGGCCTACCTCGAGGGTATCGTCTGGAAGTTCATCCAGGAACCGTCGGTGCGCTTCGCTTCGCTGCAGGCAGGCGAGGTGGACGTGATCGAGGCGCTCCCGCCCGAGTCCCACGAAGCGGCTCGGCGCAACCCTGATCTGGAGCTGATCATCGCCCAACGGCCGGGCAATCCCACCAACGGCACCTTCAACATGCGCCGGGTACCCTTCGACGACTTGGGTGTGCGCGAGGCGTTCGTGCGCAGCGCCGACGTCGAAGGCGCGCTCAAGAGCGTGTATTTCGGCGAGTTCCCCCGCGCCGGCGGCCCGCTCAGCGTGGCCACGCCGTTCTACAGTGCCGATTTCGAGCACGGCCAGGACTACGACCCAGCCCGCGCTGCGCAGTTGCTCGACCAGGCTGGCTGGACCGGCCGCGACGCCGAGGGCTACCGCACCAAGGATGGCAAGCGCTTGCAGGTCACGGTGCTGATCGGCACCCGCACGCCGCCTTCGGAGCAGACCTTGTGGGAGCAGGTGCAGGCCACCACCCGCCAGGTCGGCTTCGACCTGGTGATGGAGCAGATGAGCGATGTCCAGGTCACCGCGCGCCAGGCCGCCTGGGACTACGACATCCGCATCGGCTACTGGAACACCAACACCCCGGACGTGCTGCGGATCATCTTCAGCTCGGCATTCATCCAGCCCGCCGGGGTCGGCGGCTACCACCAGAACACCGCAGGCTACGCCGACGCAGGTTTCGATGCGCTGATCGAAAGCGCCCTGGCCACCCAGGATGCCGAACAACGCCGGCAGATCTACCACCGCGCCCAACAGCAGATCGCCGCCCAGTACCTGGAGCTGACGACCTACCCGCAGAGCACCCGCCTGGGGATCTACAAGACCGCCCACGGCGTGCGCCTGGAGCCTTCGTTGGCGGTGACCTACCTCTACGACGCATGGGTGACGAAATGAATACAGTCGCAACACACCGAGGCGCGGCCGATCCGCGCCGTGAACGCCTGGCCGCCCTCGGCCGCCGTGCCGCCATCCGCCTGGCGGGCGGGGTGCTGGTACTGTGGGCCGTGGCGACCCTGACCTTCTTCGCCCTGCGCCTGATGCCCGGTGACCCGGTGCTGGCGATTCTCGGCGGACCCAGCGCAAACCCGACCCCGGAAACCATCGAGGCCACGCGCGCCGAGTACGGCCTGGACAAGCCGCTGCCAGTGCAATACGTGGTCTACCTCGGCCGCCTACTGCAGGGCGACCTGGGCGCCTCCTATTCCCAGCACATGCCGGTGACCCGGGTGCTGGCCGAGCAGGGCGGGGCAACCCTGGAACTGACCGTAGCGGCGCTGGTGCTGGCCTGGCTGCTGGTGCTGCTGCTGACCGTGGTCACGGCCGGGCGCGGGCGTGTGATCGGCGGTGCGGCGTCGCTGGCCGAGACGTTGTGCGCCGCCTTGCCGCATTTCTGGCTCGGCGTGGTGCTGCTGGCGGTCTTCGCCTTCGGCCTGCGCTGGTTCCCGCCGGCCGGCAGCGACGGCCTGGCGACCCTGGTGCTGCCGGCATTGTCCCTGGCCATTCCGCTGGCCGGGTTCATTGCCCAGGTGACCCGCGAGTCGCTTGAACTGACCTTGGAGCAGCCCTTCGTGTTGACCGCACGTACCCGGGGCCTCAGCGATTTCGCCGTGCGCTTCAAGCACGCCTTGCGCCATGCGCTGCTGCCGGGGGTGTCGCTGTCGGGCTGGGCCATTGGCGCGCTGATCAGCGGCGCGGTGGTCTGCGAGGTGATCTTTTCGCGCAAGGGCGTCGGCCGCCAGCTGTACCAGGCGGTGATGACCCAGGACCTGCCGCTGGTGATCGGCATCAGCCTGGTGGTAGCGGCCGGCTATGTGCTGGCCAACATTCTGGTGGACCTGCTCTACCAGTGGATCGACCCACGGCAACAGGAGCAGAACCCATGAGCGACCTGACCCTCGACCGCGCCTACGCGCCGCGGCGCCGGCAACGACGCCTGCCGCTGCCGCCACTGGGCGCAAGCCTGGCGCTGCTGTTTCTTGCCGCGCTGGTGCTGGCTGCCCTGTTGCCGCAGCTGTTCACCCGTCTCGACCCGCTGGCCATCGTCCCGCGCGAGGCGTTCCAGCCACCGAGCTGGGCGCACTGGCTGGGCACCGACCAGTCCGGGCGCGACATCTTCGCGCGCATCGTCCATGGCACGCGCCAGAGCCTGTTCATCGGCCTGGCGGCGACGGCCTTGTCGATGACCATTGCCATCACCCTCGGGCTGCTCGGCGGCCTGGGCGGCGCGCGCCTGGATCGCGGCGTGGGCTGGCTGCTGGAGGTGCTGTTCGCTTTCCCGAGTCTGGTCCTGGCACTGCTGTTCGTGGCGGTGTTCGGCAGCGGCATCGGCCCGCTGATCATCGCCACCGGCCTGGGTGGCGCGCCGGGCTATGCGCGGATGGTCCGCGGCCAGGTGCTGGCGGTGTGCAATGCCGGCTACATCGAGGCGGCGCGGGCCCTGGGGCATCCGACCTCGCGCATCGTCCTGCGCCAGCTGCTGCCCAATGCCATGCGGCCGCTGGTGGTGACCCTGACCATGGGCGTTGGCCAGGCCATCGTCTGGGCCTCGGCGCTGAGCTTCCTCGGCCTTGGCGCACGGCCACCGGCGCCGGAGTGGGGGACCATGCTGTCGATGGGCCGCGACTTCATCGCCAATGCCTGGTGGCTGACCTTCTTCCCTGGCCTGTTCATCGTGCTGACCACCTTGTCCACCACCGTGACCGGCCGCTATATCCAACAACGCCTGGAGGGCCGCCTGCCATGAGCGACAAGACCTTGATCGTCGACGGCCTGAGCATCGCCTTTGGCGGCCAGACCGTGGTGCGCGAACTGTCCTTCGCCATCGAGCCAGGCCGTTGCGTGGCGCTGGTCGGCGAATCCGGCTCGGGCAAGAGTGTCAGCGCCCGCAGCCTGGTCGGCCTGGCTGGCAGCCGCGCCGAGGTGAGCGCGCGGCGGCTGAGCTTCGGCGGCCATGACCTGCTGACCCTGAACGAGCGCCAGTGGCGCGGGGTGCGTGGCAAGGACATCGGTTTCGTCCTGCAGGACGCCCTGGTCTCGCTCGACCCGCTGCGCCCGGTGGGCAAGGAAATCCTCGAAGTGCTGCAGACCCACCGCTACGGCGACCGCCAGCAGCGCGGCGCGCGGGTGCTGGAGCTGCTGGAGCGCGTCGGCGTGCCGGACGTGGCCCTGCGCGCCCGCCAGCGCTCCGGGCAGCTATCTGGGGGCTTGCGCCAGCGCGCCTTGATCGCCAGCGCCCTGGCCATGGACCCGGCGCTGGTCATTGCCGACGAGCCAACCACCGCCCTGGATGCCACGGTGCAGGCGCAGATCCTCGAGGTGTTCCAGCAGATCAAGGCGCGCGGCGCCTCGCTGCTGATCATCAGCCATGACCTGGCGGTGGTGGCGCAGCTGGCCGACGAGGTGGTGGTGCTGCGCCACGGTGAAGTGGTCGAGCAGGGGCCGATGCAGCAGGTGCTGCGCGCGCCCCGGCATGCCTACACCCAGGCCTTGCTGGCGGCGGTGCCGGCCGAGCACCCGCGCGGCAGCCGCCTGTCGCCGCAGCGTGCCGCCGTGGCCGTGGCGCCGCGTGTGGCGCGGGACCGGCCGAATGAACCGCTGCTGCAGGCCACTGGCCTGGGCAAGCGCTACCTGGGGCCCGATGGCGTGGTGCGCCAGGTGGTGCAAGGCGTGGGCTTCGAACTACGCGCCGGGCGCACCCTGGGCATCGTCGGGGAGTCCGGCTCGGGCAAGACCACCGTCGCGCGCATCGCCCTTGGCCTGTTGCAGCCGGACGAGGGCCAGGTGCTGTACCGCGGTCAGCCGTGGAACCTGCCCGGCAATGCCGTCGATGAAGCCACCCGCCGGCCGCTGCGTCGCGAGATCAGCGTGATCTACCAGGACCCGCTCGGCTCCTTCGACCCGCGCTGGAACGTGGCGCAGATCCTCGACGATGCCCTGCATGTTGCCGGAGTGGCCGCCAGCCAACGCCCGGCACGGATCACCCGGCTGCTCGGCCAGGTGCGGCTGCCGGCGGCGCTGGCCGAGCGTCGGCCCTTGCAGCTGTCGGGCGGCCAACGCCAGCGCGTGGCCATCGCTCGGGCAATTGCCAGCGAACCGAAGCTGATCATCTGCGATGAGCCGGTCTCGGCCCTGGACGTCTCGGTGCAGGCCCAGGTGCTCGACCTGCTGGCCGACCTGCAGGACGAGCTGGGCCTGGCCTACCTGTTCATTTCCCACGACCTGGGCGTGATCCGCCACGTCAGTGATGACGTGCTGGTGATGCGTCACGGCGAGGTGGTGGAGCTGGCGCCGGTGGAGCAGTTGTTCAGCCAGCCCGCCCACGACTACACCCGGCGCCTGCTCGGCTCGGTGCCACGCCTGCCCGGCAGCGGTGCCGAACTGGTGGTGCCGCCGCTCGACCCGGAACACGACGCCTTCGACCTGTTCGATGAATCACGCCTCTGGAAAATTGCCATCTAGGCCCTAAGGATTGCCCATGACCACCTTCCAACGTTTCCCTTCCCAGGCCCCGGCCAGCGACGTCACCGAGCTCAAGGCACGCGTTGCCACGCTGCTGCCAGCCATCGGTGCCGGCGCCGCGCAGCGTGAGCGCGAGCGCCAGCTGCCCTTCGAGGCCATCGCCCAGCTCGCCGCCGCTGGCCTCTATACGGTGCGTATCCCGCGCAGCCACGGCGGCCCTGGCGGTAGCGTGCGCGATGTCATCGAACTGCTGCTGCAGGTCGCCGCGGTGGACTCCAACGTGGCCCAGGCCCTGCGCCCCGGTTTTGCTTTCATCGAGGGCCTGCTGGCGGCCACGGCCGACGGCGCCGAGGAGGAGCGCCAGCGCTGGTTCGCCCGCTACCTCGATGGCGCGGTGATCGGCAATGCCGGTTGGGAGCTGGGCGGGGCCAACGGCGCCATTGCCACGCGCCTGGTGCGCGAGGACGATCACTATCGGGCCAATGGCAGCAAGTTCTACAGCACCGGTGCGCTGTTCGCCGACTGGGTCAGCGCCGTGGCGCTGGACGAGGACGAGCAACCGGTGTCGTTCATCCTGCCGCGCGACCGTGAGGGCCTGGTGCTGCTCGATGACTTCGACGCCATGGGCCAGCGCCTGACCGCCAGCGGCACCACCCACCTGCAGAACGTGCGGGTCGAGGCCAACGACATCCGCACACGCACGGTGGAAGAGGGCAAGCGCACCATCGTCACGCCCTTCCTGCAACTGTTCCTCGGTACGGTGCTGGCCGGCATCGCCCGCAACGCCCTGGATGATGCCAGTCGCTTCGCCCGCGAGCATGCGCGGCCGATCAAGCACAGCAGCGCCAAGGCCTCGGTCGACGACCCTTACGTGGCGCTTTCGGTCGGTGATATCGCCGCCCGTGCCTACGGCGCCGAGGCCCTGGTGTTGCGCGCCGCCGACAGCATCGACCGCGCCTGGGCCGGGCAACTGGCCGAGGTGGACGTCGAGCGCGCCGCGCTCGAGGTGGCGCAGACCCAGTACCTGGTCGCGGAACTGGCACTCAAGGCCGCCGAGACCCTGTTCGACGTCGGCGGCGCCTCGACCACCGGGCGCAGCCACAACCTCGACCGCCACTGGCGCAACGCTCGCACCGTGGCCAACCATAATCCGCGCCACTGGAAGGCCGCGGTGGTCGGCGCCTGGCAGCTCAAGGGCACCCAACCACCTGTCTCGGGGCTGTTTTGACCGCACTGCCGGCACCCTTCGCCGGCACGGCGCAACATCCCAAGGTGCCGGTGATCATCGGCGCCGCGCTGTTCATGGAGCTGCTCGACAGCACCGCGGTGATGACCGCCTTGCCGCAGATGGCCGCCGATTTCGGCGAGCCGGCCCTGCGCATGAACCTGGTGGTGTCGTTGTACATGCTGGCCTTGGCGCTGTGCCTGCCGATCAGCGGCTGGGCGGCGGAACGCTTTCGCCCGCGCCAGGTGATGCTGCTGGCGATGGTGCTGTTCACCGGCGCGTCCATGGTCTGCGCCCTGGCCAGCTCGTTGCTCGAGCTGTGCCTGGGACGCATGGTCCAGGGCGCGGCCGGCGCGTTGATGACCCCAGTAGGGCAGATCATCATCCTGCGTTGGTCGAGCCGCGAACAGTTGCTCCAGGCCATGTCCTGGCTGGCCCTGCCGGCGTTGGTCGGGCCGCTGGTGGGGCCCTTGCTGGGCGGCTTGCTGGTAACGGTGCTGTCCTGGCACTGGATCTTCCTGATCAACGTGCCGATCTGCCTGCTTGGCTGCCTGCTGGTCCTGCGCCACGTGCCGGACTTCCCCGCACGCAAGGTATCGCCGCTGGACCTGCGTGGCTTGCTGTTCAGCGGCGCGGCGCTGGCGTTGCTGGTGTTGGGCTTCGAATCGCTAGGCATGGGCCAGCTGCCACGTCCGGTTGCGTTGGCCATGGTCGGCGCGGGCATGCTGTGCGCGTCGGGTTACCTGTGGCATGCCCGGCGCCATCCGCATCCGCTGGTGGACCTGTCGCTGTTGCGCCTGCCCAGTTTCGGCCTGAGCCATGCCGGGGGCGCGCTGTTTCGCCTGGGCAGCGCGGCGCAACCCTTCCTGATGATCCTGCTGCTGCAGAACTGCCTGGGCATGAGCCCCTTGGCCGCCGGTTGGCTGGTGGTCAGCGGTGGCGCCGGTGCCTTGCTGATGAAGTTGCTGGCGGTGCCACTGGTGCGGCGCTTTGGCTACCGCCGGGTGCTGAGCGGCAATGCGCTGCTGAGCGCGCTGGGCATTGCCCTGTGCGCCAGCTTTGACCGCGATACCGCGGTGTGGTTGATGGCCTTGATCCTGTTCGTCGCCGGACTGGTGCGCTCGTTGCAGTTCACCACCCTGGGCGCGGTGACCTACCGCGATGTGCCGGGCGAGCGTTCGGCAGCGGCCAGCAGCCTGTCGGCGATGTCGGTGCAGCTGACCATGAGCCTCTCGGTGAGCCTGGCCGGCATGCTGCTGGGCGCCCTGGCCGCGGCGCAGCGGCGTAGCGAGACGTCGGTGGATGACATTGCCGTGGTGCTGGTGCTGTGCGCGGTGGTGTGTGCCTCGTCGAGTCTGGTGTTTCGCAGGGTCTAGGTGGAAATTGCGGTTTGAAAGGGCTGGGCGGGCTGCTACAGGTCATCACGCAGATGTGGGAGCGCGCCTTGTGCCGGGACGCCGGACCGCCGCGAACGGGCGCGGCCCGTGCCATACAAAGAGATTGTCCAGGCGGGCCTCTGCGCGGCGATCGGGCGTCCCGACGTGCCCACACACACAGACTGTCTGCCAGCCGCCGAATCTACCCATCGGTACGCGGTTATGCGGGAGACGCTCAGGACACCACACCGGGTTTACCCGACGCCGCCTGCGCGCTGCCCGACATGCCGATATACGACACGTAGTAGGCCAGGCCAACGAAGACCGCGCCGCCCACGGCATTGCCAAGAAACACGGCGACGAAGTTTTCGCCGAACTGCGCCCAGGTCAGGGCGCCGGCGAAAATCGCCGCCGGGATCAGGAACATGTTTGCCACCACATGCTGGAAGCCGATGGCGACGAACGCCATGATCGGGAACCAGATGCCGAGGATCTTGCCGCTGACCTCCTTGCTGGCATAGGACAACCACACCGCCAGGCACACCAGCCAGTTGCAGCCGATGCCGGAAATGAACACATGCAGAAAGTCGGCGCTGGTCTTGGCGGTTGCCGCGTTGATGGTCTTGTCCAGGTACGGGCCTTCCGTGAGGCCCAGCAGGTGGCCAAAGCAATAGGCGACGAAGAGCGCGCCAAGCAGGTTGGCCACGGTGACCAGCAACCAGTTGCGCGCCACCGCCCAAAGGCGGATCTTGCCGGCGAACAGGGCCATGGGCAGGCTCATCATGTTGCCGGTCAGCAGCTCGCCGCCGGCGAGGATCACCAGGATCAGGCCGATGGGAAACACCGCCGCGGCCAGCAAGTTGCCGAACGAGGCCCATGGGGTAGGGATCATGGTGCTGACATGAATCGCCAGCAGAAAGCCCAGCGAAATGAAGGCACCGGCCAAAAAGCCCAGGATCAGTACTGACAGCGTGGGCAGTTGGGCTTTCTTCACCCCGGTCTCGACGACGAGTTCGGCGATTGTGGAGGGCGTATTTACAGGCATAGGGATAGGCTCAGGCTAAGAGGCGGCGCGGCCACGAATGGGCGCCGGTGAAAGTGGATTTTTTGGGGGGCCAATCCCCGCTGCACTTGTGAACAAGCGCGGCATGGCGCGATGAAGCGTGGCAGGAACCGCAAAAGGGTATTTCGGCCTGAGGCAGCAAAGCAGGCACAGTTCGGTTCGTCGACCGAATCGGGCGGGGAAATTAGCTGAGGCAAAATGACGCGGTCCAATCATTTGTTCCGATTGGGTGATCGACCGCATCTATGACCAAAGCCCGCGGGTGCGGGCTTTGGTGGGTTTGGTGCTGGACTAGAACCGATCCAGCCGATAGGCATCAAGCGCTGGCAACCCATTGGGCATGCGGACGCTGCACGACGAAACCGCTAGTCGCGCGACCATCTCGGCCGTGACGGCCGCCTGCGTCAGCCCCAGGTGCTGGTGACCGAAGGCCAGCAACACTTTGCCGTCCGCCACCTTGTCTATGATCGGCAAGGAGTCCGGCAGGGAGGGGCGAAAACCCATCCAGGGCGTGGCATCCTCGGCGCTCAGGTCGCGACGGAACAGGCCCTGGCTCATCCGGTGCAACTGCCAGGCGCGCTGCATGCTCGGCGCTCGCTTAAGCCCGGCGAACTCCACGGTACCGGCCAACCTCAAGCCACCCGCCATGGGCGTCATGATGAACTTGCGCTCCAGCGAGGTGACGGCGAACGGCAGCCGGCCATGCTCATGGGGCAAGTTCAGGTGATAGCCACGCTCAGTGTCCAGCGGCACCCGCTTGCCGGTCAACGCAGCGGTGAGCTTTGCCGAGTGGGCGCCACAGGCGATCAGTACCTGGCGGGCCACCAGGCTGCCCTGGTCGGTGACCAGGGAGACGCCGCCTTCGTGCAGTCGTCCGTCCAGCACACGCTGCTTGAGAAATACCACGCCGCTGGCCTTGGCCGCTGTCACCAATGCGCAGACCAGTTGGTACGGATCAAGGAAATGCCCGGTGCGCGGAAAGAACAACCCCCCCTGAATCCGTTCGCTCAGTTGCGGCGCCGCCTCGCGGACAGCTCCGGCCTGCCACAGCTCCACCGGCACCTGCTGCGTAGCCAGGCGCGTCTGCAGCGCGTCGAGCGAAGGGCGCGAGTCGGCACGCTCGAACACCAGCAAGGAGCCGTCTTCCTTGAGCAGTTGCGGGCGATCGATCACCTGCAACAGGCGCTGCCAGGCTTCCAGGCTGCCCTCGTTGAGTGCCCGTATGCCCGCCACGCTGCGCTGGAACGGCGCCGGACGCAGGTTCAGCAACAGGCGGGTGAACCAGGGCAGGGCGCGTGGCATGTACTTCCAGTCCAGGCGCAGCGGCCCCATCGGGTCCATGAGCATGGCCGGCAGGCGCTTGAGGATGGACAGGTCGGCGATGGGAAACACCTGCTCGGTCGCCAGGTGCCCGGCATTGCCGAACGAGGCGCCGTGGCCCGGCTCCTGCTGGTCGATCAGCGCCACTCGCAAGCCTTGCCGCGCCAGCTGCAGGGCGCAGGCGACGCCGACGATGCCGGCGCCGACCACGGCGATGTCCGCGCTTGAAGTCAGGGAGTCGGACATGGCCTAGGCTTCTCTCTGGCCATCGAGCAGGCGCCGCAGGAGCAGCGGGTTGCCATGCTGCAACGCGGCGGGCAACAGGCTGTCCGGAAAGTCCTGGTAGCAGACCGGGCGCAGGAAGCGCAGGATCGCGGCGGTGCCAACCGAGGTGCTTCGGGCATCCGAGGTGGCCGGGAACGGTCCGCCGTGGACCATCGCGTCGCACACTTCGACGCCCGTTGGCCAGCCATTGACCAGCACGCGGCCGGCCTTGCGTTCCAGGATGGGCAGCAGGGTGCGGGCGCTGCGCAGGTCGCCTTCGTCCAGGTGCAGGGTGGCGGTCAGTTGGCCTTCCAGGTGCTCGGCCACCTGGCGAATCTCCTCGTCGTCGGTGCATCGCACGATCAGCGAGGCGGCGCCGAAGACCTCGGCCTGCAGGGGTGGCTTGGCCAGGAAGTCCTGCGCCGTGGTCACGAACAGCTGCGCCTGGCACTGGTTCGGACCCTCAGCGCCCAGGCCGGCGGCCACCGTCTGGGCATGCTCGGCCAATGCGCCGACACCGACCTGGTAGGCCTGGAAGATGCCGGGCGTGAGCATGGTTTGCGCGGCGCTGCGCTGGACGGCTTCGGCCGCAGTGGCGATGAAAGGGTCCAGCTCTGGCCCCTGGCGGACAATCACCAGGCCGGGGTTGGTGCAGAACTGGCCGGCGCCCTGGGTCAGCGAGGCGATGAAACCCTGCGCCAGCGCATCGCCACGTGCCTGTAGGGCAGCGGGGAAGAGGAATACCGGATTGATCGAGCTCATCTCCGCGTACACCGGGATCGGCTCGGGCCGAGCCTGGGCCGCCTGGCACAAGGC
>JAEWGL010000179.1 GCA_023388335.1 Pseudomonadota bacterium
GGGCTTGCCCGCGAATGCGCAGCAGGGACAACCTCGTTGTCTGTTCTGACGCATTCGCGGGCAAGCCCGCTCCCACAAGGTATGGGTGTGTCGCCCTCAGTCGAACACGATACCCTGCGCCAGCGGCAGCTCACGCGAATAGTTGACGGTGTTGGTCTGGCGGCGCATGTAGCCTTTCCAGGCATCGGAGCCGGATTCGCGGCCACCGCCGGTTTCCTTCTCGCCACCGAAGGCGCCGCCGATTTCCGCGCCGCTGGTGCCGATGTTGACGTTGGCGATGCCGCAGTCGCTGCCCGAGGCGCTCTGGAAGCGCTCAGCTTCGCGAAGGTCGGTGGTGAAGATGCACGAGGACAGACCTTGTGGCACTTCGTTGTTCAGGCGCAGGGCCTCTTCGAAGTCATCGTAGGCCAGCACGTAGAGGATCGGCGCGAAGGTCTCGTGACGCACGACATCGCTCTGCCCTGGCATCTCGGCGATGGCCGGCGAGACGTAGTAGGCATTCGGGTACTCGCCCGCCAGCTGACGCTCGCCGCCGAACACCTGGCCGCCTTCGTCGCGAGCCTTGGCCAGCGTGCCTTGCATGGCGTCGAAGGACTGCTTGTCGATCAGTGGGCCCACCAGGTTGTTCTCGCGAGGATCACCAATGCGCACTTTGCCGTAGGCGGCCTTGACGCGGGCAACCACTTCGTCCTTGATCGAGCGATGCACGATCAGGCGGCGCAAGGTAGTGCAGCGCTGGCCGGCGGTGCCAACCGCAGAGAACAGGATGCCGCGCACGGCCAGGTCGAGGTCCGCGCTCGGCGCCAGGATCATGGCGTTGTTACCGCCCAGCTCAAGGATGCTGCGACCGAAGCGGGCAGCCACGCGTGGGCCGACTTCGCGACCCATGCGGGTGCTGCCGGTGGCGCTGACCAGTGGCACGCGCGGGTCGTCGACCAAGGCTTCGCCGGCTTCGCGACCGCCGATCACCAGTTGAGCCAGGCCCTGCGGCGCATCGCCAAAGGCTTGCAGCGCTTTTTCGAACAGTGCCTGGCACGCCAGGGCGGTCAGCGGCGTCTTCTCGGACGGTTTCCAGACCACCGCGTTACCGGCGACCAAGGCCAGCGCGGTATTCCATGCCCACACCGCGACTGGGAAGTTGAAAGCGCTGATCACCCCGACCACGCCCAGCGGGTGCCAGGACTCACGCATGTGGTGGCCCGGGCGCTCGGAAGCGATGGTCAGGCCGTACAGCTGGCGCGACAGGCCTACGGCGAAGTCGCAGATGTCGATCATTTCCTGTACTTCGCCCAGGCCTTCCTGAGTGATCTTGCCGGCTTCGACCGAGACCAGCTCACCGAGGTCGGCCTTGTGTTCGCGCAGCACTTCACCGAACAGACGCACCAGCTCGCCGCGACGCGGGGCCGGTACGTTGCGCCAGGCTTGGAAGGCAGCGTGCGCCTGGTCGATGCGGGCCGTGGTCTCGGTCTTGCCGAGCAGCTTCACCGTGGCGATCTGGCTACCATCGATCGGGGTGTGAACAGGGTAGTCGCCCTGGGTGTAAGCCTGGGCGGCGACGCCTAGGCGCTCGAGCAATGCAGCAACCATTGTGCTTCTCCTACATCGGGTGAAGGGTATAAAGGTGATATGGATCAGTATTAATCCGATCACACGCGTGCAACAAACGACCTTTATTCCGCATATCATTCCGTCAAGTCATGATCCCCTTGCCATAGAGACTGCTATGTCCAAACGTCTGGTGCCGTCGATGACGGCCTTGCAGTGCTTTGAAGCCGCAGCCCGTCACTTGAGTTTTACCCGCGCCGCAGAAGAACTGCACCTGACCCAGAGCGCGGTCAGCAAGCAGGTGGCGCAGCTTGAAGAAATGCTGCGCCATCACCTGTTCCTGCGTATCCGCCGTCGGCTGCAACTGACGCCTGCCGGCAGCCTGTACCTGGCCGAGGTCAACAAGATCCTCACCCAGGTCGACATCTCCAGCCGCTATATCCTCTCGTACGGCGAGCAGACCGAAGTCCTGAAGGTAGCCACGCAGCCGAGTTTCGGCGTGCGCTGGCTGATCCCGCATCTCAAGGGCTTCGGCAAGCGCTACCCGAACATCCACCTGGATATCCGCAACGAGATGGAGCCGTTCGCCCTGCTCCAGGCCACCGCCGACGTCGTGTTCTTCTACGGCAGGGGCACCTGGCCGGGGGCAACCTGCATCGAGCTGTTCGGTGAGGAGGTGGTGCCGGTGTGCGCGCCGGAACTGCTGCAAGCGCGCCAGTTGCAGGACGCCAGTGAAGTGGCCGAGCTGGTCCTGCTGCAAAGCACTTCGCGCCCGGAGGCCTGGCACGAGTGGTTCCTGGAGCAGGGCCTGCACACCGCCAACAGCTACCACGGGCCGCGCTTCGACACCTTCTATATGTCCTTGAGCGCGGCCCAGTCTGGCTGCGGCGTGGCCCTGGTGCCGCGCTACCTGGTGGCTCGGGAACTGGCCGAAGGCAGCCTGGTGGTGGCGTGGAATCATGCGATGCGCAGTCAGGGTGCGCATTACCTGGCCTTTGCCGAGCATGCGGCAGAGGTGCCGAAGGTGCGGGCGCTGGTGGAGTGGACCCGGGAACAGTTGGGGAGTTGAGAGTGCAGGGGCTGCACAGCGGCCCGAATACAGGCAGCATCGATCGAAAAGGGAATGACACCTCTACTTTTTTTCGCTTGTGGCCCAAGTGCATTCCCCGTTTTCATGTAAGGGCCCACTCACCACCAGGAAGCTAGCGATGCCCGCCCACGATTTCGTCAGCCCAGACAGCATCCGCGCGCAGTTCTCTGCCGCCATGTCCCTCATGTACAAACAGGAAGTGCCGCTGTACGGCACGCTGCTGGAGCTGGTGAGCGAAATCAACCAGCAGGTCATGGCCCAACAACCTGAAGTGGCCCAGGCCCTACGCTGGACCGGCGAGGTCGAGCGCCTCGACCAGGAGCGCCATGGCGCGATCCGCGTGGGCACCGCCGAAGAGCTGGCCACCATCGCCCGCCTGTTCGCGGTGATGGGCATGCACCCGGTCGGTTACTACGATCTCAGCTCGGCCGGCGTGCCAGTGCACTCCACCGCGTTCCGCGCCGTGCACGAGCAGTCGCTGCATGTCAGCCCGTTTCGTGTGTTCACCTCACTGCTGCGCCTGGAGCTGATCGACAATCCGCAACTGCAAGAGCTGGCGCATGGCATCCTGGCCAAGCGGCAGATCTTCACCGCGCGGGCGCTGGAATTGATCACCCAGTGCGAACGCGACGGCGGCCTGAGCGCGGCCGACGCCGAAACCTTCGTTAATGAAGCCCTGCATACCTTCCGCTGGCACCAGGACGCCACGGTCACCGCCGAGCAGTATCAGCAGTTGCACGATCAGCATCGGCTGATCGCAGACGTGGTGGCCTTCAAGGGCCCGCACATCAACCACTTGACCCCGCGCACCCTGGACATCGATGCGATCCAGCTCGGCATGCCGGACAAAGGCATTGCGCCCAAGGTCGTGGTGGAAGGGCCGCCCACCCGTCGTCATCCGATCCTGCTGCGTCAGACCAGTTTCAAGGCCCTGCGCGAGAAAGTCATCTTCGGTGACCAGCAGGGCGGCAGCCACACTGCCCGCTTCGGCGAGATCGAGCAACGCGGCGCGGCGCTGACCCCCAAGGGCCGCCAGCTGTACGACCAATTGCTCGACGCTACCCGCGCCGCGCTGGGCGGCGTGCCGGCCGAGGCCAATGCCGAGCGCTACAAGGCACTGCTTGAGGAACACTTCGCGGCTTTCCCGGACGACCTGGCGCAGATGCGTGAGCAAGGCCTGGCCTACTTCCGTTACTTCGCCACCGACAAAGGCCTCGCGGCCCGCAGCCAGGCCGATCGCCCGGGCAGCCTGCAAGCGCTTATCGATGCAGGGCATGTGCACTATGAAGCGCTGGTCTACGAAGACTTCCTGCCGGTCAGCGCCGCCGGCATCTTCCAGTCCAACCTGGGCGATGAAGCGCGCAACGATTACGGCAGCAATGCCAACCGCGATGCCTTCGAAGAAGCCCTGGGCCTGAAGGTGCAGGATGAGCTGGCGCTCTATGCGCAGAGTGAGCGGCGCTCGTTGCAGGCCTGTGCGCAGGCGTTGAACCTAGATTCACTGTAACACCCGGGAGTATTGGGGCCGCTATGCGGCCCTTCGCGGCGCGAGGCCGCTCAGGGTGTATGCCTCAATTCATTCCAGGGCCGGCGCCATCCCTGGTAGGAGCTGGCTTGTCCTGCGATCGGCCGCGCAGCGGTCGCAAAACCTGCGAACGCGATCAGCCTTGCACACCGCAGGTACCGGTTCTACGACCGCTGCGCGGCCGATCGCGGCGCAAGGCCGCTCTACAGGACCAAGGCCAGTCATTGAACCGCGAAGAAGATGATCCCTGCCTACCGCTTCAGCCACTTACCCGAAACCGATCCACTTCCTGACGCAACTGCGCCGCCAACCCTTCCAGATCCCGCGCGGTGGTCGCCAGTTCATTGGCCACGTCACGCTGCTCGCTGTTGGCCTGGGCAATGCTCTGCAGGTTGCGGCTCAGCACAGTAGCTGTGCTGCTCTGCTCCTGGGTAGCCGTGCTGATGGCGGCGAACTGCTCGCCGGCCGAGCGGCTCTGCTCGTCGATGCTGGCCAGCGCGGCGGCGACCTTGGCGTTGCGCGCCAGGCCCTCCTGCATCAGGCGGTTGCCCTGCTCCATGGTGCTGATGGCGTGGCCGGTCTCCTCCTGGATACTAGCGATCATGCCCGAGATCTCTTCGGTGGCCTGGCGCGTGCGCGAAGCCAGGCTGCGCACCTCATCGGCCACCACGGCAAAACCTCGGCCCTGCTCGCCAGCGCGGGCGGCTTCGATGGCCGCGTTGAGCGCGAGCAGGTTGGTCTGCTCGGCAATCGCCGTGATCACGCCGACAATCCCGCCGATTTCCTGGGAGCGTACACCCAGGGTGTCCATTACCTGCGCGGTGCCGCCCAAGGCTTCGGCGATCTGCTGCAGCGAAGCCGAAGCCTCGTCCATGGCACTGCGGCCGATGCGGGTCTGCTGGACGTTGTCCTGCGCCATGCGCTCGGTGCTGCCCATGTTGTCGGCGATGTTCATCGAGGTGGCACTGAACTCCTCCACGGCGCCGGCCATGCTGGTGATCTCGCCGGACTGTTGCTCCATCCCTTCGCACGCGCCCGAGGACAGGCCGGACAAGGAGCGGGCGCGGCCACTGACCTGTTCGGAAGCGCCGCGGATATGCTCGACCATGGATGACAGCGCTTCGCCCATCTGGTTGAAGCTGCGCGCCAGCTGACCGATCTCGTCGTGGCTGCTGATCCGTAGGCGGGCCTGTAGGTTACCGGCACCGAGCGCCTCGGCCTGGCGTACCAGATCGCCCAGCGGCTGCAGCTTGCGACGCAGCAGCCAAAGGGCCGCGGCCACGGCGAGGATCATGGCCAGCAGGCTGCCGAGCGCCAGACGCATGCCGACACTCCAGGTCACGGCACGGATCTCTGCCTCGGGCATGCTCGCCACCACTGTCCACGGACCTTCGGGGAACGGCATGGCCACGCTGTACAGGCTATTGCCAGCGTTGTTCCAGAACGTCCCTTGACCTGCCCGCTCGGCAACACCTTGCACGGCACGTACGGCCTCCTGCTCGTCGCTCACCCCGGCGGGCGGCACCAGCCAGCGTCCCTGCTCGTCGAGCAACGCCAGCGAGCCGGTCTGGCCGATGCGAAAGCGCGCCAGGTTGGCGAACTGGGCGTTCTGCGCATTGGTATAGTCGAAGCCGACGAACAGCACGGCGATCACCCGCCCGGCACCATCGCGTACCGGTACGTAGCGGGTCATGTAGTTACGCTCGAACAGCAGCACCCGGCCGACATAGGCCTGCCCGGCCATCAACCGCACGTAGGCCGGGCTCTGGCGGTCGAGCTGAGTGCCGATGGCGCGGCTGCCGTCCTGCTTGGTCACCGAGGTGCTGATACGGATGAAGTCGTCACCGCTGCGCACGAACAGGGTGGCGACGCCCGCCGTCAACTGCTGGAATTCGTCGACTTGCTGGAAATCGTTGTTGAGCCGATGATCGTCCAGATAGAGGGCCGGGGTTTGCACGCCGCCGACCGTCACGGTCTCGTCGGGGCGCACCTGCAGGCCGGAGGCGAAGCGCCGCTCGAACAGGCCACTGAGGCGCTGAGTGTTGTCCTTGAGAGAGCTATGGAAGGTGTCGAGCTGGTCGGCCAGCAACCTGGCTTCGCTGGCCAAGTGCTCCTGGCGGGTGACGAGGTTGGCGTCGTCCAGCGAACGCAGGGCGAACAAGGTACTGCCGGTAATCACCACCGCCAGCACGACGGCAAGGGCGATACCGAGGTGCGAGGCAATCCGGGCACGAGGTTGAGACATGCAAGCTCCTGGCAGGAGGCCGGGATCGTCTGTGATCTTGCCGGGCCGCCCGCGCTATTACGGGAAGAACGCGCCTTCTAGGGGGCGCTGGTGCCTTTACTTCGGCGGTGTCAGACAATACTTGAGTGTCGGGCCAGGATATTTATCGCACACCTTCGCCTGGCCATCAGTGGCTCTTATCGACAGGATCTCGACCTTGGGCAAGTCCATCGCCATTGCCTCCTGCTCCAAAAACGCACTCAATCGCCGCAGCCGCTCGCTGCCTGGGCGAGTCTTGGGCCATACCAGGTAGTAATCCATGCCGCTGGCCACGGCGGTGGGCCAGGGCAGGCTGAGGCGGCCTTGAGCGACGTCCTCGGCAACCATCAGCAGGTCGCCCATGGACACCCCGTAGCCGCGGGCGGCGGCGATCATGCCCAGTTCCAGGGTGTCGAACACCTGGCCACCTTTGAGGGAGACTTTGTCGGCCAGGCCCATGCGTGCCAGCCAACTGCGCCAGTCACGCTTGTCAGGAGTCGGATGCAACAGCTCCGCGCTCGCCAGGCGCCGCACATCCCAGGGGCCTTCTTCGAGCAACCCGGGCGCGCCCACCGGAATAAGCAATTCGCGGAATAGCCGCCGTACCTCCCAATCGGCCGGGAACACCCCATCGCTGAGCAGCACCGCGCAATCGAAAGGTTCATGGTTGAAGTCGACATGGTCGACGTCCATCCAGGCGCTGGTCAGCTGCACCTCGTTGCCTGGCTGCAGGTGCCGGAAGCGACTCAGGCGCGCCAGCAACCAGCGCATGGTCAGGGTCGAAGGCGCCTTCATGCGCACGATGTCGTCTTCGCCGCGCAAGGTGTTGCAGGCCCGTTCCAGCGAAGCAAAGCCATCGCGCACGCCCGGCAGCAACAGGCGCGCCGCCTCGGTCATCTGCAGGCCGCGCCCGTTGCGGATGAACAGGCGGCAGGCGAAGTGCTCTTCCAGGGTGCGGATGTGCCGGCTGACCGCACTCTGGGTGATTGATAACTCATCACCGGCACGGGTGAAGGAGCTGTGCCTGGCGGCGGCTTCGAAAGCGCGCAAGGCGTAAAGCGGCGGAAGCGGGCGGGACATGGGAGCCTTGGACGCGAAACGCGGGTCTGGGGTTGGAGGCAATCATATCGCCATGAGTTTTAATCATGCCAATGATCGCTTTTATCCCTTTGTGGATAACTGGCCAAAGCCTCAGAATCAGCGCCTCATCCAGCCTACAGGAACAAGGACGACACCATGCACGTTGCGCCTGCCACTGAACTCAAGGCCCTGCTGCGCCTGGCCGGGCCGCTGGTCGCCTCGCAGTTGGCGCACATGCTGATGCTGCTGACCGATACGCTGATGATGGCCCGTATCAGCCCCCAGGCCCTGGCTGGCGGTGGCCTGGGCGCGGCCAGCTACTCGTTCGTATCGATCTTCTGCCTGGGCGTGATCGCCGCGGTTGGCACCCTGGTCGCCATTCGTCAGGGGTCCGGCGACCGCGCTGGCGCCACCCGCCTGACCCAGGCGGGGCTGTGGCTGGCATGGAGCCTGGCGCTGGCTGCGAGCCTTGTGCTGTGGAACATCCAGCCGGTGTTGCTGCTGTTCGGGCAGAGTCCGGAAAACGTCGAGTCGGCTGGACAGTTCCTGTCGCTGCTGCCCTTTGCCCTGCCTGGCTACCTGAGTTTCATGGCCCTGCGCGGTTTCACCAGCGCCTTGGGGCGCTCGACGCCGGTGATGGTGATCAGCCTGGTCGGCACGGTGGTCAACTACCTGTTCAACCACGCGCTCATCGAAGGCATGTTCGGCCTGCCCAAGCTCGGCCTGATGGGCATCGGCCTGGTGACGGCGCTGGTCTCGACCGGGATGGCCATTGCCCTGGCACTGTACATCCGCTGGCATCCGGCCTACACCCCCTATCCGCTCCGCCAGGGCCTGGGCCGGCCTTGTTGGCCGGCCCTGCGCGAGCTGTGGCGGCTGGGCCTGCCGATCGGCGGCACCTACATGGTGGAGGTCGGCCTGTTCGCCTTTGCCGCCCTGCTCATGGGCGTGCTCGGCAGCACGGAGCTTGCGGCGCACCAGATTGCCCTACAGATCGTTTCCACCGCTTTCATGGTCCCGACCGGCCTGTCCTATGCCGTGACCATGCGCGT